>JBEBRN010000025.1:0-39462 GCA_040394775.1 Taishania pollutisoli | reverse complement strand
TGCTAACAATACAATTACACAAAACAATACTATTGAAGAGGAAGAGAACAACAATATGGTTAAAAACAATCAGACAAATACTATTTCCAATAACGAGAATAATGTTACTCAGAACACTGAGAATTCAACTCAATCGAAAAATAACGAAGGAAATGTAACAACGCAAAATAATGCTATTGAAGAGGAAGAGAACAACAATGAGGTTAAAAACAATCAAACAAATACTATTTCCAACAACGAAAATAATGTTACTCAGAATACTCAAAATTCAACTCAATCGAAGAATAACGAAGGGAATGTAACGACGCAAAACAATACTATTGAAGAGGAAGAGAACAACAATATGGTTAAAAACAATCAGACAAATACTATTTCCAATAACGAGAATAATGTTACTCAGAATACTCAAAATTCAACTCAATCGAAGAATAACGAAGGGAATGTAACGACGCAAAATAATGCTGTTGAAGAGGAAGAGAATAACAATGCGGTTAAAAACAATCAAACAAATACTATTTCCAACAACGAGAATAATGTTACTCAGAACACTGAGAATTCAACTCAATCGAAAAATAACGAAGGAAATGTAACAACGCAAAATAATGCTATTGAAGAGGAAGAGAACAACAATGCGGTTAAAAACAATCAAACAAATACTATTTCCAACAACGAGAATAATGTTACTCAGAACACTGAGAATTCAACTCAATCGAAAAATAACGAAGGAAATGTAACAACGCAAAATAATGCTATTGAAGAGGAAGAGAACAACAATGCGGTTAAAAACAATCAAACAAATACTATTTCCAACAACGAGAATAATGTTACTCAGAACACTGAGAATTCAACTCAATCGAAGAATAACGAAGGAAATGTAACAACGCAAAATAATGCTGTTGAAGAGGAAGAGAATAACAATGCGGTTAAAAACAATCAGACAAATACCATTTCCAACAACGAGAATGTAAGTGATGTGACTAAATATCCGGTTACTAATCAAGATGTGGCTAACAATGTGAAACAAAACACAGTATTATTAGAGAAAGTGGATAATTTTGAAAAAACGATTTCAAATAATAATTATGACAACTCTTCCAGTTTTACAAATACTAAGACTAACGAAAATGTAATATTTGAAGATATTGAGTCGGAAGCTAAAACACTTGATTTCAAGGATGCAAATACGAAAGAATTTGTTCAAAATACGGTGAATCAAATTAAGCCTTTAACGTATTCGGATAATTCAATTGTAAAAGAGATTGTCAATAATCAAACTCAATTTTTACAGCGTGAAATAGAAAATCAGACCATCCAGAATAATCTGTCAGTAGTGGATGAAGACGAGGTTGAATTACCAGTAAAATATTATGAGAATCGTTTGATGCAATTGTACACCGAGCAACAACAGACAAAAAACGCCAATGAGATTTTGGATCAAACGAATGGTAAACTCACTAAGAAAGAGAAAGATGAGCAACAAAAGCTTTCAGCTGTTCTTGCTTCAAAAGAAAATTACCTTCAAAAGGAAATCGCAACTTTACAAGATATAATTGAGAATCAAAAACAATCACGAGAAGCATTGGATGATTTACAAGATGAATTTTATGAATTAGAAGCGATTATTATAAAGTTGCCAAAAGTGAATGCGGAACAATTAACACTCTACGAAGTTCTAGATCAAGAATTGAAGAGCTTAGAGAAATTATACGTTCAGAAGGCTATCTTAGAAAATCAATTAGTAGTTGCTTTGAATGAATCAGATAAAGCAGAAATCACTAAAATATCGGCTTTAATTCGTCAAAATAAAGAACTAAGATCGGAATTAGAGCAGTTGACGACTTCCAATATGCACTTATTGAAATCAGAAATTGAAACGCCAACAAAAACACTAGTTGCAGCTCCTCCTTCCATAGAACTCCAAGAAGAAGTAGCTGAAGTCGCTTTCACCGTCCATCCACAAGATGCGATAACTACGGACCAAATAAAAACAATTTTAGACTCTGATAATTATCCAAAGGGATTGTTCTTCCGTGTACAAGTTGGCGCTTTTGCTAAACCGATAAATGAAAATGTTTATCGAGATTTCAGCCCGATATCGATGGAGAATTTGAATAAAGGGTTGATTAAATACATGGCAGGCTATTTTACCGAGGAAGCTGTAGCAACAATAGCGAGAGATCAAATTCGCCAGTTAGGATTCAAAGATGCTTTTCTTGTGGCATATTGCGATGGAAGACGTGTACCGGTTTACGAAGCAAGGCGTTTGTTGGCAGAAGGAATTTGCCTTCCAGTGACGACGAGTGATTTATTGTTCCACATTGATTCCACCAAGCAACAATTATTAGCGAAAGTGGAGGCGCGAGAGGCAATTACGTTGAATAATATAGATGCAACTCCAGTTCACCAAGCAACAAAGCCAGTGATGAAAAATAATACCTTAGACGCAACAAGTGTGAAAGACTTGTATTTTACGGTACAAATTGGTGTTTTTAACCGCTATGTTGAAAAGGAGCTTCTAAAAGGCTTGAACCCGATCAATACAGATGAACTTAATCCTAAGACGATCCGTTACTCTGTTGGTGTCTTTGATGATTTGAACAAGGCTAAAGACCAACGAGTAGAAGCCGTTCAAAAAGGATTCACAGATGCTTTTGTCGTAGCCTATTATCAAGGAAAGCGAATAACAGTACAAGCGGCGAATGCGTTATTAGCCGAAGGAAATGCACAATTCGTAAAACTCAATGAGGAAACGAAAGAAATAGCCGTACAAAATACTGTTGTTCAGCAAGAAGTGAATTATAGCGAGCAATTGAAAACGACCATTACTAAAAATCAAGAAACAAAAAATAGGACTAACACATATGTTAACGATAATACCGCTACAAATATCACATCAGACATTCAATTCACCGTTAGTACTTCTACATTAAATCTCGTTTTCTATTGGTGGATTACTCACAATTTTGATCATTACACCCTGCAAAAGGTAGATAATAGTATTACGGTATATGGTTATTGTGACAAAGATGAAAAAGAAGATATCATTTCTGACTTTCAAGCACTTAAATTTCTTAATGTCAATATTGTTAAATAATTTTTTTTCATAGGTTTTTAAACTTACTTTTGTAATAAATAAGAATTCAAAAAGTCATGCAAACAGTAGAAGAGATAGAAGAGAAATTGTTGGAGGAGATTATTGACCAACGTGACTTAATTATCTATAACGATGATTTTAACACGTTTGATTTTGTCATAGATGCGCTGATGACAGTTTGTAAACATGAGTTAGAGCAAGCTACACAATGTACATACATCATTCACTTTAAAGGTAAATGCCAAGTAAAAAGAGGTATTTATAAAGAATTAGAAAGTATGTGTTCCGCTTTATTAGAGCGAGGAATTACAGCTCAAATTAAATAAATTTAGATCAACTATTGCAGATGAAAAAAATCTGTGTATATTTGCATTCTGAATTGGCCTCGTAGCTCAACTGAATAGAGCACTACATTACGGCTGTAGAGGTTTTAGGTTTGACTCCTAACGAGGTCACAAAATAGAAATTAAACTCCATGTGAATTATTTATTTACATGGAGTTTTTCTTTTTTCAGGATAAATAGTTGCTGAGAAATTGTTGTTTTAGATAATTGGCAAATAGTTATACTCACCACTAAAAATCGGATATTATATTTCGCAGTCAAGATGTTTAGTGGTTTGTGTTTGTTGAGTGCTATTTACAAATAATGCCAAATTGTTGGTTTAGAGTTTAAAAATAAAATTTTATCAGTATCTTTCTACCCTATTTGTCGTGTACTTAAACGTTAGTGATAGTGTTTTGAGCGGCTGAATACCATATAAAACAGTGAAAATTGACCGATATATATGACAATAGCAATTATTATTACAATATGCACTTTACTATTATTAGCTTATGTTTTTGACCTAACATCGTCAAAGACAAAAATGCCTTCTGTGATTTTGTTATTAGGTTTAGGATATGTAGTGCAACAACTTTCCACGCTTTTTGGAATTGAAATACCCGATCTAACGCCACTTTTACCCGTTTTAGGGATGATTGGATTAATCCTCATAGTTTTGGAAGGTTCATTGGAGTTAGAGTTCAACAAATCGAAAGCTCCTCTAATCAAAAAATCTATTTTAGCTTCTCTTATTCCCATGTTTGCACTAGCATTTTTGCTTTCATTTGTGTTTCAATATTTCGCGCACAATTCCTTCCAAGATAGCTTGGTAAATGCAATACCATTTTGTATAATTAGTAGTTCTGTAGCCATACCAAGTGTAAAAACGCTTACAACCTTTAATAAGGAATTTATAATTTATGAAAGTAGTCTGTCTGATATCTTAGGTGTTTTATTCTTCACCTTTATTGCTTTTAATCAAAGCTTTGGTATTATCTCGTTTGGATATTTTGGGTTAGAACTGATTATCATGACTGTTATTTCATTTATTGCAACAATCGGTCTTGCTTTATTATTGAGTAAAATTGATCATCCAATAAAATTTGCGCCTATCGTATTGCTGGTTATTTTGATTTATGCCCTTTCTGAAATTTATCATTTACCGGCACTTATTTTTATATTATCTTTTGGGTTGTTTCTTGGGAATATTGACGAGTTAAAACAATTTAAATGGATTGAAAGATTTAAACCAGACGAGTTGAATAAAGAGGTTCGTAAATTCAAAGAATTGATAGTGGAAGCTACTTTTTTAGTAAGAGCTCTTTTCTTTTTACTCTTCGGTTATCTGATTAAAGAAAATGAAATAATGAATCTTGATAGTTTGGCGTGGGCAGGCGGAATTGTAGCAGCTATTTTCATTTTTAGAGCAATTCAACTAAAATTCATCAAACTTCCGTTATCTCCATTGCTATTTATTGCGCCGAGAGGGTTAATCACCATCTTACTATTTCTTTCCATTAAACCGTCACAAAATATCCCGTTTATCAATAGATCCATGATTATTCAAGTGATAATTTTAACTGCTCTTATAATGATGTTGGGACTTATTACCGATAGAAAACAGCGCAAAAATACAGAACAGTAAGTGGACGAGAATGTTTTCTTCTACAAAATGGGGTGTCACTATTTTAGAATCCTCTAAATCTAAATTGTTGTATTTTAGATAAAGATTCCACATACATAGAAGAAGTCATAATCTATCATCAATAACTTCTCCTCAGAACGATACATTTTCAAGGTTCCTCCTCTTCCTCCAAAATACTATTCTCCTTTGTCGGAACAATTACTTTTTTATACTCAGGCAGATATTTCTGACGACGACGCTTTGTGAATTTAAAGTGTTTGTCTTTTCTAAACCAGTCTGCAATAAAGTTAATCAGATTCATTTCTCTCACTTTATTGAACGATTCAGAATAAATTAAACCGATTCCTTGTGTAAATGGTCCCAAGTTCTTATCCTGCATCACCGAATAATTATTAGATTCATTGAAGATGCTAACCCGTAAGTTTCCTTGTTCGTCAATGATGTATTCCAAGTTAATATCTCCAATAAACGAGGAGGAGTTGTTTTCTCCCTCAGATACATTTTGAACACCAAAATTTCCTTTGATGACCAGTTTGTCATCTAAGAAGTTCTTCTCAAATCCAATGGCTTGTGAACTTTGACCCGTTGCTTCATTCTGCTTCAAATCAACATTTAACCGAACGTCTTTTGATACCGCATCTAACAAATTATTGATTTGACCCGAAAGCACTTCTAATGCTGCATTGTTTCCGTATTCGCTTGCGCTAAGACCTGACCCTTGGAAACGACCCGATAATAATAATAGGAAGAATTGTTTGTTGAGTTCATCAGTGTCGCTATTGATTCGAGCTAGAGCTGCCTTGGCACTCTCGGAAGCTTTCGGAGCGAGTAGCTCAAATGAAAGGCGTGGTGTGTTTAAATCACCTGATATGTAGATTCGGGCGTCCACATTCTGATTTCCACCCGCTGATTTCTGAGACTCTAAATCAGGGGTAATAACTGATAAATCAGTGTTTACTTTATAAACGGCCACAATATTTAAGTCAGCATCGGTTGGAGAACCTCCTTTCCAACTAATGCTACTGCCGCTTTCTACTTTAAATTCTTTTTTTATCGGATTAAAAACAAAGTTATACGATCCTTTCGTGATGGTGTATGTTCCATCCATTGACAAATCTTTGTCCGTATTTAATTTAATGGAAATCTGTCCCCATCCATTAGCGACCATTTCATCTCCTGTTTTATCATCAAAGACTAATTTTATTTGTGCATCAGGTGTAAGGTCAAAATTTAAGTTGAGGCTTACGCCAGTGAAGTCTAATTTTTCAGGAATAACGACAGTATCGAGACTATCAATTTTAATAAATGAATAACTGAGAATATCATCGATTTCTTCAGGTCCATATAGTGGAATAGTAATAGACGTGTTTTTATTGGTTTTTAAATTCACCTCAATGTTCAAATTGTCTAAGTAACCATCGATATTCACCCAGCCATTTACATACGCTTTTCCGAAATAAATTGCCCCTTCTTGGTAATTCGTATTCATCGCTAAGAAACTACCAGGTTGTCCGTTTGGTTTCGTCACATTATCTAACCCTACGAATACATCAAAATTGAAATTACTAAAATTGTCGTGAACAATACCACCGTTGATGTATCCTCTATTTCCATCTTCATCAGAGACAGGCATATTGTCTATTTGAATTAAGTCTTTTGAAACTTTTACTTTTCCATTAAAACCATAATTCACACCAAACATAGCGACTTTCACATTTCCTTTTTTCAGGTCTAAAAATCCACTGATTTGTGGTTTGAGCAATTCTCCTTTTACTGCTAAGTTCCCAATCAGTAATCCTTTGATATTGGAAATTACCTTCGGATCCATAAAGGAATTAATAAAGGCGATGTTTGTTTGGTCAAATTTTAATTTAAAATCAAGATTGTCCTTCTTACGTTGGATATAATAATCACCGAAAAAGTCAAATGTTTTTACACCTCGATTTATTAAATCACCACTTACATTGACCGACTTTTTAGCATTGTCCCATTTACCCTGTAAGTTGACATCTCCTATTTCCGAATCATCCAAAATAAGGTCTTTAACAGCGATATCTCCAAATAATCGAGGAGTATTAAAAATATCTGAGAGATGGAAATTTCCATCGACAATTCCTTTCACACTTTTTTTGAGAGAGACAAAATCAGTAAAATCGGCTAAGTCTAAATCTTTAATGATAATATCCAGTTCATCTTCAGGTGACTGACTGATTTTTCCATTGATTTTGATGAATTGATTTTCATGAGATAATAAAAAATCACGAATTGCCATTTCTTTTTCGACATAAGAGAAGTGAGTTAATTGTTGTAAATCCCAACGATGTGATTTTAGTGTAAAATAAGATTTATCAATCTCTAATTGAAAGTCATCAAAGCTTGTTAAATGTGTTGTCCATTTAATTTCAGCAGCATTTTCACGATTTAAATCCCAATTTAAGTTAGATAAAAGCGAATTGGTAGTTCCGGTAGAGTTAAAGTTAACTTGGTGAAAGGTGATAGAATCATTTAGATAAAACTGGCGAACAGAATAGTTTGCTTCAATTCCACTCGATGTTAAATTGTTTATTAGGCTGATGCTATCTGCTTTAATCGTCTTGTATTTGACAAAAGAAGATTGTACGTCTAAATCTAATTGATTGGAAGCTGATTGATAGTGTCCTGCTAATTGAGTAGCTGGAGCAATGTATAAATCATTGATAAAGATAGAAAGAATGGTGTTGATGTCTTTCAGATTAATGGAATAATCAAAATTGTTTTGTTTCTGATTCTTCTTAGGTATCTTAGAAGTAATTATAGTAGGGAAAGAATAGGAAAGTGTATTTCGAATGTCAGTAGAAATAGTTTGATAATTGAGTTGACCTTTTATCGTGGCATCTAGGATATCACTGTTTATGACGAGCGAGTTAGATCCCTGACCGTTCTCCAAGTTTATAGTTGCTATTTTTGAAAAGAATTTTTTACTTCCATTAGATACTGTGACGGAATCGAGATGAATGAAACCCGAGTAATTATTTAAATCAGGCCCAGTAATTTCTGTTTTTATCAACCCTTTAATGGAAAGAAGTGAATCAGATGTCACCAGGTTTACACGATTTAAATATGCCTTCCGAATATCTAATGAAGCAACAAAGGATTGATTTTTGTTAAAATCTAAATTACCATTAAATTCGAAATCTAGATTAGGGTCATTCACAAGGATGTTTCCATTCACAACTTTGTTAGTATAGGAAACGTCGTTTAATTGAATGTCTGAAAATGAGTAATTATTAAAATCAAATCGATCTATATTTCCAATGACATTCTCTACTAACACACCATTTTTAGTGGAATACTCAACGTCTAAATGAACAGCACCTTCAACAATCCCGAAAGACTTTTGCGCCAATAATCGTCCCAAATCGAAATTGTGAATAGTAATTGGTAGTTCATCTTCATGACGCGTTTCTTTAAATGCCATCGTGTGTTCGTTCACACGATAAATATTGATATTGTGATTTATTTTAACGGTCCCAACACCTGTCTTAAGCTCATTGAGGCGAATAAATAAGTTTTTAGTCGTACCAGAAGTAGTAACGTTTTTCATTTCAGCATAATCAAAGCGCTGAATCATCTCATTCAAGTCTAAAGTGCGCACACCATCACCGAGTGGTATTTTTATAGCGTTTAATTCTTGTATGTTGAAAAAAGCATACTTGATTTCTTGTTTTATTTCTTCCTTCTCAAGAGCCCTAAAGTCAGGCAATGTGAAATTTCCTTGTAAAGTAGAGTGTTCACGAATATCAAGTTTAAGGTTATTAATTTTTAAATTTTTGACTTTATCCTTGACTTCTGCACTAATCTTGACAATTTCATCCATTCCTTTTAAAGTCGGAGCGAAGTAAGAAACATCTTTCATACTTATTTGGCTATATCTCAGAAAAGCATCGAAACTGACTGTGTCGATAAAATCTTTAAATCCTCCTAAGCCATTCATCCAGAAATAAAGTTTTGGAAGTTTAACACTCGAATTTTTAGTGAATATTTTAGCCTCATTAATGAATAGTCCTTTATTAGAGAGTTTGGCTTTAGTAGACATCTTCGCAAGGGTGAAGCCTGATTTCTCATGAAGTGAAATGTGTTGTATGTCTGCCTTTACATCAGCTCCTTTAATAGAAATGTTTGTTGCTGAAAGGTATATTTTTTTAGCATCCAAGTGATTGTAATCGACTCCAAATGGTATTGCTTTTTGGGCCTCATTATCCAATTTAAAATGAAAATTTGAAATCGTAAGATGTCCAATGTTTATTTTAAAAGGCTTTGATTTTGTGGGAGTATCCGATGAAAAGAAGTCGGCAAGGTATTGAAAATTAAATTGCTCAGAGATACTATCTTTTTTAAGATAAACAACGCCCTCTTTTAAGCTTACTTTATTCAAACTAAGATGTCTCATTTTGAGTAGTAAGAAATTCATCGATACGGTGACTTGTTTTATGTGAGCAAGTGTGTCCCTATTTACATCATCCACATAGACATTATCCAAAATGATTTTATTGTAAAATAAGAAGTCAACACGCTCGATTGAGATAGTGTGGTCGAGTTTTTTGGAGAGTATTTCAGTTGCTTTTTGAGCAATAAATGTCTGAACATAGGAAGCTCTGATAGCGAACGCGAAAATAATTACGAGAATCATTCCCCATTCAACTATTCCGAAAATAAATCTTCCTATAAATTTCAGTATTTTTGCCATTGAATAACAAAGTTAAATAAATTGTCTGATAAAAAAATCACTCTTCTTGCAATTGAATCATCTTGCGATGATACTTCAGTAGCTATTATCCAAAATAGTACCATTTTGTCAAATGTTATTGCAGGTCAAAAAGTACATGAATTATATGGTGGAGTAGTGCCTGAATTGGCTTCGAGAGCACATCAGAAAAACATCGTGCCAACAGTGCAGCAGGCGATTGCGGCATCGGGTGTTTCACTTGACACTATAGATGCAGTAGCCTTTACTAGAGGCCCGGGATTGATGGGCTCGTTATTGGTAGGAACCTCCTTTGCAAAAGGATTTGCACTCGCAAATAAAATTCCACTTATTTGCGTAAATCATATGTATGGTCATGTTTTGGCTCATTTTATTGATGGACAGTACGCTGAAAAACCGCAGTTTCCCTTTATCTGTTTAACGGTTTCAGGAGGTCATACACAAATAGTTTTGGTAAAAAACTACTTGGAGATGGAAGTAGTAGGAACAACTATAGATGATGCGGCAGGAGAAGCATTCGATAAGAGTGCGAAAATTTTAGGGTTACCTTATCCAGGAGGTCCGTTAATTGATAAATATGCTTCAGAAGGTGATCCTCTAAAATTTAAGTTCAATAAACCTCATATTGCTAATTTCGATTACAGTTTTAGTGGGTTAAAGACTTCTATTTTATATTTTATTCAGAAGCAGACTAAGGAAAATCCTGATTTTATTCAAAATGAACTTCCGCATTTGTGTGCTTCTATACAAAAAACAATTATTGATATTTTATTTGATAAACTAATTAAAGCTGTTCGTCACTATGATATTAAGCAAGTAGCTATTGCAGGAGGTGTTTCAGCTAATAGCGGATTGAGAAAAAAGTTAAAAGAAGAAAGTATCAAACACAAATGGGATATCTTTATTCCAAAATTTGAGTATTGTACCGACAATGCAGCGATGATTGCCATTACAGGATATTATCACTATCTTAGAGGTGATTTTGTCGATCAATCGATAACTGTTGACCCACGATTAAAAATTAATTAAAATGAAAAATGCTTTTGTAATTTTATGTTTCATACTACCTTTTTTAAGTGTATATGGGCAGGAGAATTTCACCACGAAACATGTAATTGTCGTTGTGATGGATGGTGCTCGATACCAAGAGACATTTGGAGATTCTACACGCCAATACATTCCAAACTTGAATCGATTAAAGTCAGATGGAGTAGTGTATACTAATTTCTCTAATAATGGTGCAACATTAACAAATTCGGGTCATGCTGCTATTCTAACGGGACGTTATAAGAAAATTAAAAATAATGGAACGCAATTACCGTTGTATCCAAATTTATTTCAATATTTCTTAAAAGAAAAAAATAAAGATAAAACCAACGCTTGGATTGTTTCTAGTAAAAGTAAATTAGAAATGCTAGCAAATACAACAGATAAAAAATGGTGGAATCGTTATATGCCGATGACCTATTGTGGTATGAAGGGACATGCTGTTGAGTATGAGGGGGATAATAAGAATTTTGAAAAAGTAAAAGAAGTAATTTTAAATGACCATCCAACGTTAATGCTCGTCAATTATTTAGAAGCAGATGCGAGAGGTCATAATAATAACTGGGACGGTTATTTAGGTGGAATTAAAAATATTGATTTTTTAGTAGGCGAACTATGGGATTTTGTTCAGAATGATTCCATTATGAGAAATACTACCACTATTTTAGTAACAAATGATCACGGAAGACACAATGACGGTCACAAGGAAGGTTTTAAGGAGCATGGTGATAATTGTAGCGGTTGTAGGCATATTTTTCTGTTTGGAATAGGCCCTGACTTTAAACAGAATGTTTATATAGATAAACCTGCTGAATTGATTGATATTTCGTCAACGGTTGCCTATTTATTAAATTTCAATATGCCCACTTCCAAAGGTCGTATTTTAACGGAAATGTTTAAATAATGAAAAATCAAGTGTTCACCTATATTGATGAAATTGAAAAGGAGGTAATTGCTATCCGAAGACATCTTCATCAACATCCAGAGCTTTCTTTTCAAGAGTATGAAACAAGTCATTTTATTGCGGGTCACTTACGAGAACTCGGATTAACTCCTGAGTTTATAGGTGAAACGGGAGTTGTCACAATGATTAAAAATGACAAACATGATTTATCGAAAGGATGTATTGGTTTAAGGGCTGACATGGACGCGCTGCCGATAACAGAGCAAACAGGATTGTCCTATGCTTCAGAAAACACAGGTGTTATGCACGCTTGCGGACACGATGTTCACACAGCTGTAATGCTTGGTGTGGCAAAAGTATTAGTACGCTTTAAAGAGCAGTTAGAACAGCCGATAAAACTTATTTTTCAACCAGGAGAGGAAGTGTTGCCTGGTGGAGCTTCCGTATTAATTGCAAATGGTGTACTTGAGAATCCTAGGGTAAATGCTATTTACGGTCTCCATGTTGCTCCTGAATTAAGAGTAGGAGAGATTGGCTGGCGAAAAGGGATATATATGGCGTCTTGTGATGAAATTTATATAGATATCCATGGAAAAGGAGGTCATGGTGCATTACCGCAGAACTGTGTAGATCCAATAGCGATTGGCGCCTCTTTGATTGTAGAATTGCAACAAGTTATCTCTAGAAAAGGAGATCCTCGAATTCCAAGCGTATTGAGTTTTGGCTATTTTGAAGGATTAGGAGCGACGAATGTCATTCCTTCTGACGTAAAGATTAAAGGTACTTTTAGAACTTTTAATGAAGAATGGCGAACAAAAGCTCACCAGTGGATAACAGATTATGTTCATTCGATTTGTGAAGCTGCTGGAGCAACAGTTGATTTAAGAATTGAAAAAGGATATCCTTTCTTAAAGAATGACGAAGATACAGTCAATTCATTTGTGCAAAAAATGGCATTATTGACGAATGAAATTCAATTAAAAGAATTAGATATTCGTATGACGTCAGAGGACTTTTCTTATTATTCTCAGGAGATTCCTAGCTGCTTTTTTAGGCTTGGAGTGTCCAATAATGACGTAAAAACACACTTTAGTGTACATCATCCACAGTTTTTAGTAGATGAAAATTCACTTTGTTTAGGTGTTAAATCTTTCTGCATCAATGTATTGTCTATTTAATACAAAAACATATTTTTATTTAACGAATAATTTTATTGTAGTTAATGATTGATTATTATATTTGTAGGGAGATATAAGTCGAACGACTTAGAGTCTTTTCAGTGAATAGTGGTTAGGTTAGGTTAACAAAAATGTCCCCTCGGGGACATTTTTGATTATTACGGTTTGATTCGTATATTCCTAGGACTAGCATTTGTATTCGTCGGCTGTGTATTAATTCTAATATTCCCATTTGTTTTTGCCGGCTCACTAGTAGATTTATTTTCTGTTTTTATTTTTGGAGGCGTTACTTTAGTCGTCTTTGGTGTAGTAATTATTGGTGAATTCATTCCGCCACTACTTGTTGTAGGATAATTAATGATACAAGTTTTCGTTTCTGTCTTTGCACTGTTTTGTGCAGTTATTTTTAACGTCTGACTAGCACTATTAGCTCTTGCTGTCACTGTATAAGAGAAAACTATTTTATTACCTGAAATACTTGTCGTCACATTGCTTAAAGCAACATTATTGATGTAAAACTTCACATTGGACGTTGATTCGACATTTGTTATGTACCCTGAAATAGTATTAACTCCTAAAGATAATTGTATAGGACACGTATGGGAAGTTATTACAATAGTTGGAGCGGCAACAGTTATTTGTTTCTTGTAGTTTACAACTGCTGTTTTTTCATCCGATCCATATGGTGTGACAGCGTATACCTGAGCAGTGTTACTTCCTTCCTTCAGAGACCCAGTGAATGAAATTACTTTTGAACTTTCATTAAAGTTGAAGTTGACCGTTTGTCCGTTTACCTTAACAGCTAGTTGGCCTTTGGAAGTGATATATTTTGTTGTAAGAGAAAAATTATATGTTGGTTCATCTACAGATATTTGAGAAGAAGGATTTACAAATGTTAAAACGGGTGGTTTTGCATTTGGATCTTCTTGACAAGTGTATGTATGCGTATAACTTATTGAACCGCAATTATTGGATAATTTAATAATAACAGTATTTACTCCTGTTTGACTACTCACGTCTAACGCTAAGGTATTAGACGAGTTGTTATACACAAAATTGACAGGACGACCATTGTTTGTGACGCTTACTTGATTGTTGTTGTTTATGTAACTTACTTTCGCATTTAAGCTAAAATATTGATTCGTCGTCGTACCATTATTAGCAACAGAAGAATTTACTATCGTAATTTCGGGTTTCTTACATTCATTTCGAACGATAGTAACTTCGTTCTTAACACTACCGCAATCATTTTGAGCAATCAATTCTACTTTGTTATTTCCATTCATTAAACTGATATTTGCATTCACTCTACTGTTAATCGCGTCAAAGGTAAATGCTTGGACTTTGCCGTTAACTTTCATTGAAAGCTGTCCCTTTGATGTAACGTTAACAGCTCCAAACTCTATTTTCATACTTCCCGCATCTGTATTAGGGTTTCTTTGTGATGGTGAAATCAGCACCAATTCTGGAGGGTAACAAACTGCAACATTCAGCGTGGTAAAAGCAGAGGTTAAACCACATTTATTAGTTGCCTTCAATTCCACCACATTACTTCCACTTGAAAGGTTAAGGTTTGCCGAAAAGGTGTGGTTTGTTGAATTAAACGTAATAGGCGTGTTGTCTTTTGTTCCATTTACGAAAAGTTGAATTTCTTGTGCACTTGTAATATTGGAAATACTTCCTTTTAGTGTATAATTGGATGGAACCGTTTTCGTTAGTTCATTTACATCTAATTTAATAACAGGCTTCAAACAATCGAAGGTAATTTTTCTAGAAGTGATAGATGTTGCATCACTTGCATTTCCTGATTCGTTGGACACTTGAATAATAGCAGTGTTATTTCCAGTAACAAGTTTCCCATTAAAAGTAACGGTTCCTGTTGTTGCATTAAAGTTGAAATCTGTAATACTCTTGTTGTTCAGAGTGATGGATATAGCATTTTTAGAATTGACAGTAGTTGTTTTTGCACTAAAATCATAGGATTCTGCTAGAACAGTGGTGCCTGAATTTGCTGGAGAAGTCCATTTTACCGTTGGATTTGGTGTAAAAACTTCTTTGTTATAAGTAATAATCACTTCGTCCTGAGCAGTACCGCCATCTGTCGAAACGTTCACTTTGAAAGTGTTTTTTCCTTCAGATAAAAGAGATGAAAAACGTATTTGTTGTGTGGAAGCATCGAAAGAGAAGAGTTGTATTGCATTTCCATTTTTAGAGATAGAAATTTGTTCTGCTCTATCAACGTTTGCTGTTTGTGCAATTAAATTATACGAGTTGTTTTTCACTTCAATATTTGTCATTGGAGAAGTGAAATTGACGGTTGGCGATACTATTACACTTCTCTTTTTATAAATCAGTGTAGTTTGGTCACTTGCTGAGCCACCATTTGTTAGAACAGTAATTTTAAAATCATTACTTCCTTCCTGTAGAACAGCATTGTAACTTACTTCGCTAGATGCAGCATTAAAATTAAATAACGTTGTTTTATTACCATTTACATATAGTGAAATTTGATTCTTGGTCGTCACATTAATTGTTTTTGCAATCACGTTATAATTATTTCCATTTACAGTTGTAGGAGAAATTCCTGGATTTGTAAATTGAACGGCTGGAGCAACAGTTCGCGCTCTATAAAGAACAGTAGTGATAGTCGATGCACTACCATCATTATTGGTAACATTGATGGTAGCTGAATTGTTCCCATCGATTAATGTTGTGGCAAATGAAATCTGTTGATTTTTAACATCAAAAGAGAACCCTGAAACGGTATTTCCGTTAAAATTGATTTTAATTTGATTTGGGCTTGAAATGTAAGATGTCGTTGCTACAAATGTATAATTACTTGAATTAACAGTTGTGTTAGATTGATAAGGTGTAATAAAAGTAACGGTAGGCGGAGAAGTCGATGCTTCTTGTGAAGGTGAATAAACTATAGTTACTGATTGATTAGTGGTTCCACAGTTGTTTGTGGCACTAATTGTAACGGTATTTGCTCCTTCTCTAAGACTAACGCCAGCACTAAACGTTTTATCTTTTAAATTAAATGTAAAATATGGAATTTTTTGATTGTTGACTAAAATTACAAGTTGATTTTGATTATCCACGTTGAAGGCGCTTCCAATTACGGTATAATTGCTTTCACTCGTATAGATTTTCTTTCTATTTGGTTGTTTTAGAGAAATTATAGGGTTTTGACAATTGACTGTTCTTCCATAAATGATAATAGTTGTAGCACTAGCCGTTCCATCTTTATTCGTTCCTGTAATTTCGAAAATGTTGTTTCCATTTTGTAAAACGACATAAGAAGTAAAATCTTTTGTGGTAGTATTGAAGGAGAAATTATTATTCAAACTCCCATTTTGTCGAAAAACGATATTTTCTTTTCTATCAACATTTAGTGCTTTAGCCACTAAATTAAATCGATCTGTATTGGAGGTATATGGATTTGCTGCTGGGTTAGTAAAATAAACAACAGGAGGCTCTAAATTGCGTTGCTCATATATAACAGAAGTTGTTACAATGTCATTTCCACAAGCATTTCTGGCACTTATTGTAATAGTGTTTGTTCCGTAGTTTAATGACTGTAAGGAGGTAACTCTACCATTATTGGTGTTAAAATTAAAGTCATTAATCTGTCTATCGTTAACAGTTAAGGTAATGTCGTTTTTATTTGTTACTCCCGAGACAGTCGATGCTATTTCGTAACGTCCATCTTCAACTGTTTCTCCTTGCGTACTTGGTCTTAGCATACGTATAGACGGAGTAGTACATGGATTTGATGGAGTGTTATTTGTCGTTGGATTTGTCGTTGAAGGTGTAGGTTTTGGGTCATTTTGCTTTTGCTTTTTCCCTCTGAGATAGAATTGGATATAAAATGAGGTGAAATGATAAACATCATTTTTAGTAAATGCTTTATCAGCTTCGTAGCCATCAAAATTATCCTTTTTAGTGAAGGACATCGTATGTTCTAAACCAACTCGAACACCATCGGTAACATTTAAACTGAATCCAATACCGACGTTACCAGTTAATGAACTAATATATCGACTTCCATAAACAGGTGTTTCATATGTTTTATCTTGAATTTTATCGTATTCTGATTTAAAAAGTGGAATATGCCCTGCCTCATACTGATACATAAAACCATCGGCATCGAGTAAGTTCGTATTCACATAATAGATAGAAGAAGCGATTCCTCCAAAAATATAAGGTGCGAAAACACGTTTAGTGTCCACATTAAAACGAAGAAGTCCTTCGAAAGCTAAGTTATGATTTTCGGTTTTAAAGTTTCGAACCGTATAACCTAAAGTATTTTTGTAATCTGTTTCTGGATTACTATAGATTCCAGTAATATAATCCGTTAAATCGGAATTGCGTTTGTTTTGACCTAACCATTGCCCTCCGTAATAACGCGCTCTGATATCAAATTCCACAATGCGATATTTTGCGAAAGTGTAGCCGAATTTTAAGCCAAATCCAATAGATGTACGAGTAGAGACATCTGCATCTGTGAATGTTGCTCCAATTTCAGGAGTTAGGAAATAGTTACTGTGTGTCCGTGTCGTAAATTGGCCAAATGTATAATTTGTCGAAATTAATGAACAGAATAAGAATAGTTTAAATAAATGTTTCATCATCACCTTTTTTTTGTTTTAATCAAAAGTTGTTCCAAAGTTAACTATTTTTCAAAGGAGACTATTTTTTAGCAAGATATACGTGTAGTTTTTCAAATGTCAATGGAATAAAATAGTTTTAATTACTTTTGAAAATTGTTCTCATATAAAAGAAAAGCACTTTTTTTTCGTTGTAGAAATTAAAAGCAGTTCTAAATTTATGCGGATAGTGTATATTATTCGTTTTACATAGACTTATGAAATTAAAATTATTTTTAGTTAGTATTCTCTCATTCATTGGAATAACATCTTTGTTGGCACAGCCAGCTTACGATATTTGCTCCAATGCCTTAGTGTTGTGTCCTCAAAAAACATTTTCTGTTACGAATATAGGTGCGACTCAAACAGCTTACATGAATGGCGAAGATGATTTTAATTTTTGTTTTATACCCCAAAAAACGGTTTGGTTTAAATTTGAAACAAACGCAACTGGAGGAAAAGTATCCATTGACCTAGCTTCTATATCGTTCATTACACCAGCTGGTAGTGGGATCAATTTTGTATTACTTCAACAAGCCTATCCTTGTGATGGTTCCACGTATGTAAACGACACTTGTATTCCCAATATTCAGACTTCGACCACTATACAGTTAGATAGTTTGGATTCTATGTCAACGTATTATATTTGCCTGTCAGGTGTAGATGTTGGTGGTGTTATATCAGCGTTCAATACAGATATTAGTGTAAGTGGTGTTGGTGTGAAAAGAGCCGATCCCAGCCTTTCAATTACTCCTTCAAAAACAACTTTTTGTGAGAATGAAGAGATAGTAATTACAGCTTATTTAAATGATTGTCCGAATTCTGGAAAGTTTAAATGGTATCGCAATGGGCATCTTTTTGCCATTTCTGATAGTTCTTTTATTTATAGTTCAACTTTACAAAACGGCGATGTAGTGTCTGTCGAAAATACCTGTTTTCAATATTGTATTGATTCTTTACAAGCTGTCACCATGCCTTTAACGGTGAAGAATGTCGACCTACAAGTTTCCAGCGATACCACTATTAGTAATGGAGATCGGGCGCTTTTACAATGTCTATCATCCGTTGATAGTCTATGGTGGGAGCCAAGTTATCTAGTTCAAAATACGAATTCAGTAAATACATATGCAGCGCCTTCTGAAACAACTACATATTATGCGAATGCAGTAATAAATGGCTGTTTAGTTTCTAAGCCAATAACAGTTACGGTACTTGAGTCGATTGTGATATTTAATACTTTTTCCCCAAATGGCGATGATATCAATGAAAAGTGGGTGATTGAGGGAATTGAAAATTATCCTAATGCGGAGGTTTCTGTCTTTACAAGATGGGGACAACGCGTTTTCTTTATGATGGGGTATAATAAACAGAAAGTGTGGGATGGCACATCTAATGGTAAAAAATTAGAAGCTGGAACATATTTCTATGCTATTGATTTAAAGGATAATACTGATTCGAAAATTATTAAAGGTGCAATTAATTTAATCCGATGAAGAAAGCGATTTTAACGTTCGTGTTTTTTTGTAGTGTCGGAATTATTTTGGGACAACAATTACCACAATATTCTCAATGGTATTGGAATCAATATGCTTTAAACCCTGCTCATGCTGGTATTCGCGAATGCTTTGAAATGAAAGCTCAATATCGTTTTCAATATACTGGAATTGAAGGGATGCCCCATCATGGTAATTTTACATTGACTATGCCGATTAATACATCTCGTAAAGGTTTCCTTTCACCGAGACATGGAGTAGGACTAAAGTTGGAAACAGAGAAAATAGGAATTTTTCTAGTGAATCGATTGAATCTTTCGTACGCAGCACACCTTAACTTTAATCAATATAATCGTCTTTCCGTCGGTATTGACGCTGGTGTAAAACAATTGTCAGTGGATGTTGGAAAAATAACAACCCAAGAATTTGATCCGACAGTACATCAGTATGTCTCGAATTGGATGCCAGATGCTAATTTAGGTTTTTGGTGGAATTCCAAGAACTATTATGTTGGACTTGTATTCAAAGAGCTGATTAATTCTAAATGGCGAAATATTGGATTAGAGTCCAAATTTAATTTGCACACATTCATCAATGGAGGATATCGTTTTTCTGGAAAAAATGGTTTTAGTTTCTTTCCTTCTATGCTGTTTAAATTACCTGTAAAAGGTAAGGTTTCAGCAGATTTAGTTTTTCTTTTTGATCATAACAATCAATTTAGCTACGCCGTTGGATACCGAGCCAACGAAGCGGTGATGTTTTCGCTTAATTTTAAGATAAAAGAGATGGTGGCAATAGGCTATTCTTTTGATTATAATTTCAAACCATTAGGAGGTTTCCCTAACTCTTCGCACGAGTTAACACTAGCTTTCAGTGGATGCCGTTCGTATAAAAAAACAAGAACCGGTTGTGACTTGTTTTAATAGTTTGCTGTTTATAACTATTTCCTTTTTCCCTTTGTGTTGTTAGTAGAATCGACATCTTTGTATAGATTAATATAAAAAAAAGATAGCCATGAATTGGAATAGAACAATTGTTTTTTTGAGTTTAGTAGTACTATTAACTTCTTGTGTTTCTTCTAAAAAGTACAATGAGATTTTAGATAAAGAAAAAGCATGTAATGAGGAATTAGAACAGTATAAATCAGCTGCAATTGAATTTGAATCTAAATACAAGGATTGTGATGCACATTTGAGTTTGTTAAGAAATGATGTGGATCAAATGCGAAAAGACACCACGAGATTGGGAGAAGAGTTAAGAATGGCGCATTCTCAATACAATAAGGCAATGAACCAATTAGTGGCGTACGAAAACCAATTAGAAAATACTAAGAAGAGTGGGAAAGAAGTGACGAGTCTACTTCAAAGCCAATTAGAGGCGAAGAGTGAAGAGCTGAGAAGAAAGCAAGAATTATTACAAGATTTAGAGAACGAATTAAAGCAAAAGCAACAACTTTTAGCCACTCGTGAGGCAAGGGTTAATGAGTTGGAGGAAATGATTAATCGAAAAGATAGAGCTTTAAGTGATTTAAAGGATAGAGTGTTAAGTGCTTTGAAACCGTATGAAGACAGAGGACTAACAGTAGAAGAAAGGGACGGGAAGTTATATGTTCGCTTAGAAGCCAAGTTATTATTTGAATCAGGAAGTACAAAAGTCGACGGAAGTGGGAAACAAGCTTTAGTTGATTTAGCTAAATTGTTAGAAAATGAAAAAGATATCGATATTATTGTAGAAGGTCATACTGATACGGATAAATTAGTTTCACCAGTTTCACCTAAAAATAATTGGGAACTTTCTGTTTTGAGAGCAACAGCTGTGGTTGATATTATGCTTTCAAATTCAAAAATGAGTCCTTTAATGATTGAAGCAGCTGGACGTTCTGAATACTTTCCTGTAGATGTAAATGACAAGTCGAAAAACAGAAGAATAGAAATTATTGTTGCACCTGATTTAAAGGCATTGTTTGACTTGATTTCTAAGTAAGGGCTCTAGTATAAGAACTTTATTCCTTTATAATTTTGTAAATATTGGAAGCTTGATTCTTGATTAGCTTCAGCAAGTAAGTGCCAGAAGCATAGCTCTCCAAATTCAATTGAACTTTAGAAGTGTTCATATTTGATGTGAAGAGTAAACGACCTTGTAAATCGGTAATCTCTAATTCAACTCCAATGAAGTCATTTGTTTCGATGTACAATAGGCCCTTGTTAGGATTAGGAAATACTTTTACATTTTCAAAAGCTATTGCACTACTGATGTTTAAATTATAGACGTTGAAACAATCACTTGTAGCTGAAACATCAGGACAAAGTATAGAAGTTAAGCGTACTGCATATTTGCCGTTTTTAGTCAGATGTAATTGATTAGAAGTAGCATTTGGTATAGGATTCATACCATCCTCACAATCTAGCCATTGATAGGTGACATCTGTCGCTTGAGCAATCAGAACACTATCGGTGAATATGATTTGGGTATTAATAAGTGGGTCACCGATAGATAAATGTGTCGTAACAATACTGTCGCAACCTTTAGGAGTCGTTAATGTGTCGATATAGGTTCCATTTCCATAATAGGTGTTGTTTCCGATAGTATATGACTGACCAGTACACCTTTGTACTACTTGATTGTAGGTGTTTTTAGGTAATACGTTTAATGAGGTGGTTATAATACTATCACAACCATTGATAGAGGTTAAATAAGTGGTGTAAAATCCGGATTGTGTATATTTTTTAGTGCCAATATAAAGTGTGTCTCCATAACATATTGAGACTTGCTGATAAGGATTGTAACTTGGATTAACGTTGATATTTACGGAAATTGAGTTAGTGTCACAATGATAGCCTCCTTCGCTGACGACATTAAAAGTATAGGTGCCTGACATTGCTGGTGTGGCATTATTTCTAACGAGAATCATACTTTGTAAGAAATAATTATTTGGACCTGTCCAGAAAAAAGAACTAATATCATTGACGGGAACTCCTGTAACTTTAATTTGCTGTCCTTGGCAAAAAGTAGTACTTCCGGTAAAGCTAGGGTTATCGATAAGGTCTCCACAAACGTAAAAAGGTCTTGTTTCGTAATGAGACCATTTCCCTGTTTCATCCATTAGGCGAATATGTATAGTGTGGTCGCCGTCAGTAGCACTAGCAATATTGATAGGTATGGAAAAGTTTGTTAGTGTTGATTGGTTGGGTAGTGTAAAAGAAAAACCATTATCTATGCCTGGATCAGTATCAATAAAGTATTCTCCTCGGATAAAGTTAGTTGTCGTAGTTGCATTAGCATTTTGAAGGATATAAAACGAAGTGCTTTCATAATGACTCCATCGCTCTACGTTGTCTTTAACCCTAATGAATAGTGTGTGAAATCCAGCGCTAAGGCTTGTGGTTGGTATGTTGATAACATCTGAAATAGTTGGCGAACCACTTAATGTAAACGGGAATCCATTACCGACCCCAGGATCAACATCTAAGAAGTATTCCCCTGCGACAACATTTGTAACCGAAGAACTGCTTGCGCTTTCTAGGATATAAAATGAAGAGCTTTCATAATGACTCCATCGCCCTAAATCATCCTTTACACGAAAGAAAAGAGTATGAAAACCAGCACTTAGAGCTGTTGTGGGGAAATTAACGATATCTGAAACGGTCGGAGTGCCGCTCAATGAAAAGGGTGTGCCATTTCCTACGCCAGGATCATTGTTATAGAAATACTCGCCACTAACAATGTTTTGACCACTTACGAAAGTAGTTAGAAAGAGAAAAAAGAAGAGTATAAAGTAGTTTTTCACTTACGATTAATATTACGATGAAGTAAAGATAGCTGATTTTCAAATATCGTCAAAGAAAATAATATAAGCTGTTGATATTTTAATATTTTCAAATGGACTCAATTGAATCGGGTTGTAAATAAAAAATCCCCGATTTAATCGGGGATTTTAAACTCTTATATAGGAAACTATTATTTCGCAATAAATGTTACACGACGCGTCTTAGCATCTCTTAACTCATCATTATCAGCTTCAGAAACTTCTTCACTCGGAACAGTATTCTTTTTATCTACAATAGCAATAATACGAGATGGATTAACGCCTGCTTCAATTAAGTATTGTTTTACTTCATCAGCACGTGCCTCACCTAAATCTTGGAAAGTTGGATTTGTCTCCATCTTAGCCACCTCGGCATCATCCATGTGTCCTTCAATTGTTAAAGTCATAGTAGATGCTTTCATAATTTTAGCAACCTCGTCTAAAGAAGCTTTTCCAGCATTCGTTAAAGTATATTTTCCAAATGCAAAATAAGCTGTTTGACTTTCCACTTTTTGTTGGATGGTCATTTTATCATTTAGCGTAATTACTTTTTGGTATACTAATTTAGAGTATGTGTCTTCTTCTTTCATTGATGAACAATCACACTGTGTAACATCGTCGATAAGTATGACAGAAACATCATCTAAATAGTAATATGCAGAGATGATTTGAGTTCCTTTAAAGTATTTAGGTTTTCTTATTTTCTCATACGCCACTTGATTGTTGTTTAAGAAATTTCCAATAGTAATGTATTTCTCACCACCAGTAGCAGTATAAACACCACAAATCTTATCCCAACCATACATGCCACTTAATACTTTTTTATCGCCTTGTTGGATATGCATGTCGTCAATTAAACTTGATTTGGCAGCTGTTTCATATAACTTCTTGGTGAAATTAGCACCAATTGCATCGGTAGCATATTTAGACGCTTCAGATAAGGAAACATAGAATGATACACAATATTTTGAACCTTTTTTAAGTGGTTGTACTAATTTAGTCATCGCGTAAGAACGTGGCATCTTGTCGTTATATGAGTAAGCGACAATTCCTGCATAATTACTTCCTTCATAAGGTTCTTCAGTTCCATAGATATTGTCTGGAGTTGAAATGTCGGGGATTTTAACCGCTGGAACATAAATATCAGCCGGTTGACCAGTTGGTGTTAACCAACCAGTTGCTGAAGTTATCGCTCCTAATTTCTTAATCTTTCCATTAATGGTTTCAAAGCTACCATTTCCAACTAAGTTTTCATCTTGTGAAAAGGAGAATGATGTTATTGCTAAAATAGCAACAAGTAGAGTGGGTTTGTAAAAATTAATTCGTTTCATAGGTTTTTATTTTGAATCGTCATTATCTATTCATCAGCGAATTTAACAAAATTCTTCTAACTAATTTACTAAAATATAAAATCAATTATAGATTTCGTTGATAGACGAAGGTTTCATATGTGAGATAGTTCACTTCAAGTAACGTGCCATTCTATTCTTTAAACGGTCAAATTCGCTTGTGTTTTCGATATTCTTCATAAACAGTCAGCAACCAATAAAGGCTAGAAATGGAAGAAACGAAGGCAACTGATGTGATGAAAGTTGTAGATTTTAACGGATTACTTTCTATGCTGATATAAAAGAATATAGTTAAGATGGCGATTATTGCATACATCAGACCAAAAATAAACAATAGATTATCGAAGGTAGTCGATGAGTGCGCTGATTTCATAGGTGATAAACTCTTTTCAGTATGTATTTGATGAAGAATTCGGTGTTTTAAATTCTCATCGGCCATTAATTGGGTATGCGAAAGAATTTCTTTCAAATGTTTATCTTCCATAATCGTATGATTTTAATGATTCCTGCATTTTTTGACGTGCTCGGTGAAGTTTAACTTTAATATTGCTTTCGGTTAAACTCATGATTTTTGCTACTTCTTTGATGGAGTGCTCTTCTAAGTAGTATAGCGTTAAGATAACTGCTTCGTCTTTGGGAAGCTGGTCAATGGCTAGAGTAATTATGTCACTTTGTTCTTGTTGTTCAATTGGTAAAGAGGGAATTGATTCTAATGAGCTTAGTTCATTCTCCACTTTTCCCAAGGTATCTTGTTCTACTTTCGATTGGAATTTTGTTATCTGAGAAATAGCGGTATTGTAAACGATACGATAAAACCAAGTGGAAAACTTACTCTTGGAACGATATGAATTTAAACTATTATAGGCGCGTACAAAAGCATTTTGAACAATATCCTCTGCGTCTTGTTTATTGCGACAAATTCGGAAAGCGATGGTCATTGCCATATCTTGATAAGTATCCACAAAAAAGCCGAAGGAAGCAGTGTCTCCCTTCAGTATTTTAGTAATCAATTCCTGTTCGTTCATTATTCGTCATTTCCTGTTTCTTTCATTTTGTTCGATATATTAAAATATATCAGGTAAGACAGACCAAAGAAAAATAAAACACTTGGAGCGACTGCCCAAAAAGCGTTGTCTTCATTCAAGTTTAATGATTTAGAGATGATTAACCCAGTAATCAAGCCAAGAGCAATCCCCACTAAGACAATACCACTACGAAGTGTTTTGAGCTTATTAGGGACTCCTTTGTCATTTTCTGGCGGAATCATTCCTTGCTTAATCATTTCCATTCGCTCAATGTGTTTTAGCTTATTGGTACGAAGACCAAAATAGACTCCTAAAGTAATGGGCAGTGCCACTGCAGATAGAATTGCAATAATTGGGATAAATTGTTCTAACATATCGTTCGTTTTTTAAGTTAATAATTGTTTTTAGGATATGACTAGGTGAACTTACAATCGGTTACAGATTTTCTAAAATTTTTTTCTTTAGCTCTCTGTAAGTCAATACTCCTGCTTGTTTCCAAACAATGTCTTTATTTTTCAGAAGAATAAAAGTAGGTACATTTTGAATCTTAAATAGTTGTGCAAGCTTTCTGTTTTCATCTACGTCTACTTTTAATAACTGAATAATATCTGTAAAGTCATTTTCAATACGTTCGATAATAGGATCCATCGTTTGACAAGGACTGCACCAAGTGGCGTAGAAATCGATAAGGGTGATATGACTTTCTTTTGAATTCATTTCTACTCAAAGTTACTATTTTAGAATGGTATTCAGAACTGTTGTTTGTAGATGATTTATTTTTCACAGCTATTTTCTAGTATTTCACCGTAAAAACGTTAATTTAGTGACACCTTTTCAAAATAGGATAGCGCTATGAATCAAGAGTTATATCAATTTTTCACCCGTGACCATCATCGAATAGAACAGATTCTAAAGAATGCAACAGCTAATCTTGATGAAATCGATATGGAATTGTACAATGATTTTAGAATTCATTTATTGACCCATATAAAAATGGAAGAAAAGGTGTTTTTTCCTGCTGCGCAACTGGCGAATGATGGAATTCCATTACCATTGGCAGCGAAATTGCGTTTGGATCATGGTGCATTAACCTCACTTGTAGTCATTCCACCTACTGCCGAAGTCATTAAAGTGATAGTACATATTTTAGAAAAGCACGATTTATTAGAAGAAGCTCCTGATGGTATGTATGATGTCTGTGAACAACTAACGAAAAATCAAACAGCTGAACTTATAGAGCGATTGAAAAGTACGACACTAGTTCCTGTTCATCCGTGTAACCCACATCCATTGGTTTTAGGAGCAGCAAAACGAGCTGTGGAAAGAGCTGGTTTTGACTATGATGAAATTGTTCGAGCTTAAAAATACTGATCTAGACTACTTTTAGGGATGCCTCCATATTGAAAGTCGCTACTAATTCCTTGCTTGTATTGAATACCTCAATGGTACAAGTGTGATTATAACGTTCACCTGTTTCAATGCTTTTCATTACTAAAGCTTCTATCTCTTTACCACTATTGAAAATAAAAGTAGCATCAGTTTCTGCTCTTTTTAAGAATCGAGCACTCATACTTTTGAAGGCAAAAGAAATCTTTTTGTGATATTTTTCTGCAAAATAAAAAGCGTGTAATCCGCCACAACAATCCGCTCCAACCGCTAATGCGCCAAAATACATGGAGTTAAGATGGTTTTTCGAACGACGTTTCAGTTTAATTTTTACTTGCACCATTTCATCGTTGATACATTCTATTTTAGGGTGAAGTCGACCTAGCATTGGTATTTTAAAAAAACCGAGTAAGAATAGTTTCCAACGAAGATTTTTAGCAAGTGATAGATTTTCAACGGAATTTGCCATTTATGAGATATAAAATTTTATAATGAAAATGAAAACAGAATGATACTTTCCATTTCTAATTCAAAGGCTAAGGTATAAATAAATCTTTGAAAAAGAAGTTGAAACCCCTGCTAATTGTATTAATATAATTACGTTTGTTGTTCATTTAAATATTACGTCATTTCATTTATGAAAGTTGCTGGTTTTACATTTGTTCGAAATGCACTAAAATATGATTATCCTATTGTGGAAGCAATCCGATCGATTCTTCCCATTTGTGATGTTATTATTGTGGCTATTGGCGATTCAGAAGATGATACATTGGGGCTAATCCAGTCTATTAACAGTGATAAAATTCAAGTCATTCATACTGAATGGGATGATTCACTTCGCGTGGGTGGGAAAGTTTTAGCAGTAGAAACGAATAAAGCATTTCACGCTATTTCAGAAGAATACGATTGGGCTTTTTATATTCAAGGGGATGAGGTTGTTCACGAAGATGATTTGCCGATAATTAAAAAGGCAATGGAAGAAAATCTACATCGAGAAGAAGTGGATGGACTGTTGTTTAACTATCGTCACTTTTTCGGATCTTATGATTATGTAGGGAGTTCAATGCGTTGGTATCCAAATGAAATTAGAGTGGTGAGAAATAATAATAGCATCTATTCTTATGGTGATGCTCAAGGTTTTCGTAAGGGGAATGATCTGATGTTAAGTGTTATTGCTATTCCTGCCTATATCAATCATTATGGTTGGGTGAAGGAGCCTAAGAAAATGCAGGCAAAACAAGAAAATTTCCACAAACTTTGGCATAATGATAATTGGATGGATACAAATGTCCCAAAAGTAGAAGAATTTGATTATTTCAAAAATATTGATTCTTTAGAACGATTTTCCGGAACACATCCACAAGTTATGCAAGAAAGAATTGATAGAGTAAATTGGACATTTGATTACGATATTAGCTTTAATAAAATGCCTTTTAAGCAGAAAATAAAAAGAGTTTTAAAAAATCTAGGTTGGGATACTTCTTACCGAAATTATCGCATAATAAAAAAATAAATGTATATTTATTTAGCACTGTTTGCTCAATAAATAGGAGGTTTTATTCATTAAACCTGAAAAAAACAGAGGTCTAATACTAAAGAATGTTATCTTAGTAGATATAAACCTATTTATGAGATTTTTTACTTTTTTTATTTTCTTGTTCTTTTCGACTGGAATCTTATATTCCCAAACTTTAAATGCTGATTTTACTGCCTCAAAAACAAGTGTTTGTGAAGGTGAATCCATAACATTTACAAGTACCTCTACAGGAAGTGGTATAACTACCTACACTTGGAACTTTGGAAATGGAGAAACGAGTAATACACAAAACCCAGTATATACGTATCCAAGTGCTGGAACATACACTGTTACATTGGCCATTCAAAATGGAGTAGGACAAGCAGATGCAGAAGTAAAATCTGGGTTCATAACTGTTAATGCAGCTCCAGATCCTAAATTTACCGTATCGGGTAGTAGTTGTACTATTCCAATTGATATTACTTATACAAACACCACATCTCCTCTAGCAGGAAATACCTATGCTTGGAACTTTGGAAATGGAACAAATGCTACTTCTGCACAGCCCTCTCCAGTCAATTACACATCAGCAGGTGCTTACACTGTTACTTTAAAAGCAACTAATACTGCGACTGGTTGTTCAAAAACGTATACACATACAATCAACATATCTAATTTTCAGGCAGATTTCACCACTCCGACTACGGTTTGCGCAGGTAGTGCTGTTCAGTTTACAGATAATTCTTCTGCTGGTGCAAATGTTTGGTTATGGAACGCTGGAGCCTCCGGTACTTCATCTTTACAAAATCCGACATTTGTTTTTCAAACACCAGGAACATACACTGTTTCATTATCTTCCATGAATAGTATTTCGGGATGTAATGCCACCGTTTCGAAGACTGTTCAAGTAATAGCTGCTACTAAACCGAGTTTTACAGCTACCGATAGCTCAGGATGTAGTCCAGTGAAGATTAACTTCCAGAATACAACAGGTGCTTCTGGTACGTATACATGGGTTTTTGGTGATGGACAAACGTTTAACGGTTTAACTCCACCAGCTCATACATATACCGGTAATGGTGCCTATGATGTTAGTTTAGCAATAACAGATGCAAATGGTTGTGTTGATACACTCACAAAAATAGGCTATGTAAATGTCGCTGACATAAATGCTGATTTCTCAGCTACTCCATTGGATGGCTGTGACCCTATTGATGTTGTTTTTACAGATGCTTCAACAACACCAAGCTCGAATACTAGTCCAATTATTTCATGGAACTGGAATTTAGGAAATGGGCAAACCTCTACGAGTGCTACTCCTCCAACTCAGACATATAACGAAGGAAAATACGATATTACCTTAATTGTTAAAACAGCGAATGGCTGTATAGATACAGTTAAGAGAGATGAGTATATAAAAGTAGGTACAAAACAACAAGCTGCATTTACGTATATCCCTGTAACATCTTGCGTGAAAACAGATATTGAATTTACCAATAATTCAATTATTAATCCTGGAGTTGACACGACCGAAATTGTATGGGAATGGGATTTTGGCGATGATGATAATTCTTCGGATAAAAATCCAACTCATCAATATTCCAAGGATACTGGTTATTTTGATGTACAATTAGTTGTAAACTATCGAGGTTGTAGAGACACTATGAAAATTGACAGTGCTGTTTATATAAAAGCTCCACTATCTCAATATTATTTACAACAAGATTTATTTTGTAATCCTACTTTTCCAATAACAGTAGAGACGGTTGATACATCGAAATTGGGAATCGCCTCTGATTTAATTGATGTTTATTGGAAGTGGGGAGATGGAACTCAAACCCACATTTCGAATGGTGATTTGCACGATTCAGATAAAAGTTCAACTACACATCAATTTAACGCCTATGGAACGTATACTATTTGGCATATTATCGAAAATCACACAACAGGCTGTGTGGATAGTTTAGATAAAACAGTCTCTATTTCTAACATTACGGCTGGCATGTCATTTAATGATTCGGTGTGTAAACTTTCTGACTTGTCTATTAATGGAAGTAGCGCCACTTCTTCACATCCAATAACTGATTGGACATATGACATGGGAGATGGAGGAGTTAGCAACGGAAATCCAGCGACATATGCTTATAGTACGGCAGGAAATTATTCAATTAAACAAACGGTAACGAATAGTGTCGGTTGTACAGCATCAAAAACACAAGGTCCTGTGACTGTTTTAGAGTTGCCACTCGCGAGTTTCACTGTAACGCCGATTAGTAATTGTGTTCCTTCTGGGGTGACTATTGTCAATAATTCTTCAAAGCAAGGAAATGGAGTGAGTTTATCTTCTTATGATTGGGAAAACACTAGTAATAACACGCATGATGTAACTAATAATTTAGCAAGTTCACCGAATCTTTATTTTACAGATGATGGTACAAATACTATATCATTAGTGGCGATTGATGCTTTTGGATGTAAATCAGATCCAGTGACAGAAAGCTTTGAATTGACAAAACCTACAGCAGATTTTACCGTCAATCCGGTCGTGTGTAATGATACTGAAATCGAAATTATTAATAATTCATTAGGTGCGCCAGTACTAACATACCAGTGGTTGGTCGATAATACTTCCGTTGGTCTAGGTCCTGATTTTACACATCAGTTTAGTGATAATTCTACGGCGTTATCTGTTAATCATACTATTGGTTTAGAAGTTACAGATGGTAATGGTTGTAAAGATACACTGACAGTACCTGTGAAAGTTTCGCTCCCAAAACCTAATTTTGGTTATGCGGGAAGTGCAGCGAGTGTCAATCAAGATGGTTCTTTTACGTGTCCTCCCGTATTTATGGAATATACTGATTCATCTACCTCAATTGGGTCAATAGCAACTTGGCAATGGGATTTCCATGACAATGGAAATAGCTCAGTAAAACAGAATCCGGACAATACATTTGTTTTCCCAGGAACATACAACACCACACTTACGGTAACGGATGAATATGGTTGTGAAGGAACGGTTACAATAAATGATATTTTAACTATTCATGGCCCTCAAGCAGCTCCTTTTTATGTGCAGTCTACTGATAAATGTGGTCAAGTAGTAACATTTGATTTAGGACCTAATTCGGATATTGCTACAGTTGATTGGACCTTAGGAAATGGTGAACATGTATATGATTCTTCCACTTTCACCTATAGTTATGTCGAACCAGGTGATTATAATCCAAGTGTGACTATTAAAGACGCTTCCAACTGTGAAGTTGTATTTCCATTAGATCCAATCACTATTATTCCTAATACAATTACGGCTCACTTTACGTATAGCCCTAGTGATATAGAAATGGGAAATACCGTTACTTTTACGGATGCTTCCACGTCAACAGTCTCACCTATTGTACACTGGGAATGGAATATCTATGATGATGTTTATTCCAATACAGCAAGTTCAAGTTTTTCAAAATCTATGGATATCCCTGGATTTACTACTGTAACGGTAATTGTAACAGATCAATATGGTTGTATGGCAAAATACTCAGAAGAAATATTTGTCAAACCAAGAATTCAATTGCCAAATGTTTTCACGCCTAATGGAGATGGAGTAAACGATTACTTTACATTGGATTTTGATATTTATAAAGAGTACGATATTGTTATATTGAATCGATGGGGAAATGTTGTTTATGAGAATAAAAATCAACAAGGAATGGTCATTTGGGATGGAAAAGTAATTGGAGGACAAGCCTGTCTTGACGGAGTTTATTTTTATAAATATAGAGGTTTACTAAAGGACGAAAAAACAGAAGTTAAGACAGAAGGATTTTTTCACATACTTGGTGTGAAATAATACAAAATAAAAACAGCTACTTATTTTATAACTATGGAAGAATTAGTAAAGAAATATTTAATTGAAAATAAAACAATTATTATTCCTCGATTAGGGGCACTTACATTAACAAATGAAGTGACGTTAGAAGTGATGTTTTTATCCTACTTGAAGTTTGACGACGGTAAACTAATAGAAGCTTATGCGAATTCTAATAATGGTACTTTAGAAGAAGCGAAGGATAGCGTCTATAAATGGGTTGATAAGATCGTATCAGACTTAGATAACCATCTAGAAGTGACTATGTCTGATATAGGGGTTTTCTTTAAAAATAATGAGGGAGAATATGATTTTAGATCTGGAACTACTGTTAAAGATTCCTCGGACTTAAAAGAGCATGAAAATTTAGAAGCTGAAAAAGATACTATCACTGAAAATGTTATTATAGCACCTCCTGTTGAGGAAGTAGCTTATGAGCCAGAGAAGGTAGAAGAGAGTGGTGAAGAAAATGATTTTGTTGAATCAGAGAAGGAGGAAGTTCAAGAAATTGAGCCAGAAACAATACTCCAAGAGTCGATAGTAGAAACAACAGTAGAAGAATCGAAATCAGAGCCAGTTTTGATGGAGACTGAGACTATTTCGCAAGATAAATCGGATATTACTGTAGAAAAGGAGGAAAAGATAATTCCACCAGAAAATCCCTCTAATCAACAAAATGAAAATATTGTAGAAAGGAATCGTCGTAGTTCAATAAATAAATTTTTAATTGCTTTAACGATTGTTTTATTACTATTAGGGACTGCTTCTGTCGTTTTTTACGAGGATTTAAAACCATTTTTACCATTTACTAAAAATGAAAAGTTCACTAAAGTAGAAGTTAAAAAACCAGTTATTCCTGAAGATGATTTAGCAGAAGAGCCAGAAGATGTAAATTTGATTGAAGAAGAAACTAATACAGATGCAATTGAAGAAAATGGGAGGGAAGCTGAAAAAGTAGAAGTAAAAGAAAAAATCATAGAAACACCTAAAATTGTTAGTGATTCAAAAGTGACCCATTCAGAAAGTGGTTTTTATGTTATCGTTGGGTCTTTTAGTAATCGATCAAATGCGGACAATTTATTAAATGACTTAATTTCAAAAGGTTATAAGTCTGAGATTGTTGAAGGCAGTGGACTTAATATGGTTTCAATTGCCCGCTTTTCAACCTTTCAGGAGGCGCAAACTATGAATACTGAAGTAGAAAATTCATGGATATTAAAAAAATAGTTGTAAAATTACCAACCTTTTACGGTATATTTACGTTTTGTAAGAAACATAATAATTTTGCATAACATCTTAAAATTTAATGATATGAGAATAGGACCTATTATTACAGCTGCATTTATAGGATTAGCAGTAATCTCTTGTAAAACACATGAGATCATCCCTGCTCCTGAGCAAAAAGTAGATTTGAAATTCCATTTTCAAGGCTATATGAGAGGATCATTTGTTGAATTCAATCAAAATGTAGATGGGTTTGATTTAGAAGCAAATAAAGTCAAAACAATTATTCCTAATACGTTTTCAAGAGCTACTTATTATTCTTATATTAAATCTCCACAGAAAGGAATCGGAATCAAATTACTTGTAGGTGAAGCATTATGGGATGGAGATAATTCAAGTGATCCTGACGTAAATGTTTTTACAGATTTATTTAAGAATTTCACACAACCGATCTTTAGTCCAGAAGGTAAGTCAGTAAGTCTTTTTGGGGCAGAAAGTGCTGGTTTTGATGTTCATTATAAAGATATGAATGGTAATTTTTGGAAAGGACAACCTGGAGCGACTAATTCATTAGAGTTCACCTACTTAAATCAAGAGACTGATAAGACTGGAGACTATATGAAGTATATCGCTAAGATGAGTGTAACTTTAGAAAGATACTGGTGGGAATATGACTACGATAATTTAGGTATTGTAATTGATTCTACTCAAAAGCATGATGAATTTCAGATTACTGATGGAGTCATGAAAGGCTGGTTTAAACGATAATATTCAAAGGGTCGATTAATTTTTAATCGACCCTTTTTATATTCTAGAATGCAAAGAACAATCAAAATAGCTGTCATAGGCGATTTCAATTTCACCTACAATACGCATCATGCCATTAATTTTGCAATCGATCACACGATTCATTTTTTAGGCATCGATTGTGACTATTATTGGTTGAAACCGGAAGAGTTTACCAGTAAAAAAATGACTCAATTAAATCAATATGATGCTTTTTGGGTTAGTTCTGGACCATATAAAGATGAATCTTTTATTGATAAAGCCATCACAAAATTGATGCAGTTAAAATTACCAGTATTAGTCACTGGAGATGCTTATTCTAATTTTTTCAGAGCGCTATCTACATCATTCCATTTAAATCCTAACGAAGATAAAATCATCTCTGATAATCTTATTCAAGGCAGTGTCTTTGACCGTATTGAAGTTACACCACTAAGTGATCAGTTAAAGAAATTATACGAAAATCACTCTACCACCGAGCTTTCTTCAAGTCGCTATAGTTTATACCCGAATTACATGGACTACCTAGAAGATTCTACTCTTGATATTGAAGCAGTAAACCAATTTGGTGATCCTGAAATTGTTAGCTTACAAAATAAAAATTACTTTGTTGCCTGTGGTTTTTGCCCCCAGATTTCATCTATGAGAGATCATCCACATCCATTAGTATATACATTTGTCAAAGCAGCAATGCTATAATTATTTTAACTAAAGTAGTTCTGAATCTTCATTTTTGTTTGCCTCAAAGAACGAATCGGCAGGTAAGTTTTTAGACATTGCGGCGTTTACTGCTAATTCATCACATCGTTCGTTATAATGATGTCCAGCATGCCCTTTTACCCAAATGTATTCAACTTTTAACGATTTTTGAATGTTGTACCAACGCATCCACAAATCCTGGTTCTTTTTCTTTTTAAATTGTGTTTTAATCCAACCAAAGACCCATTTTTGATTGATGGCATCTACGATGTATTTTGAATCCGAATAAACTTTTACTGGAATATCTTGTGTCTTTAATGCTTCTAAGCCACTGATAACAGCCAATAGTTCCATTCGATTATTAGTTGTAAGACGAAATCCGCCAGATAATTCCTTTTCTTTTCCGTTATAACATAAAATAGTGCCATAACCTCCAGGACCAGGGTTTCCTCTTGAAGAACCGTCAGTATATATTTCAATATAATCTTTCATTCAATTTGTTGAGATTCATTATTTTAAATGGATGGTTTTAGCATAATAATTTTGTCCAAAAATCAATTGTGTTCTTTCATCAAAAATAGCAGCGTCTTCTGTTGTTAATACTGTTAATTGACCATTTTTAGATAGTTGTTCTTCTAGTTCAGGATGACGAATTAGATAAGCTGACAATTTCTTTGAAATAATGCTTCCTTGGGCAATAAGTTGAATGTTTTCCGGGACATATTTTCTAATTTGTGAATATACGATAGGGTAATGTGTGCAGGCTAGAATTATGGTGTCGATATCAGGAGATTGTTGCAGTAATTTAGTGACATCTTTCTTAATAATAGCCTCTCCTTCCATATACATAGCTTCACCGTCTTCAATAAGTGGAACCCAAAGTGGGCATGCTTGCTGAAAAACTTTTATTTCAGGGTGAAATTTATGTATTTCTAAAACATACGATTCTGATTTCACCGTTCCTTCGGTAGCTAAAATACCAATCTGATTTGTTTTTGTATAATCACCAATGTCTTCTGTGCTTGGTCGAATAACACCTAAAACACGTTTGTTGGGATATTTTTCAGGAAGTACTTTTTGTTGGATGCTACGTAATGCTTTTGCAGAAGCTGTGTTACATGCTAAGATGACTAAATCAACTCCTTGACTGAAAAGATATTCTACGGCTTGAAGTGTAAATTCATACACTACATCAAAAGAACGAGAACCATATGGAGCACGAGCATTGTCACCTAAATACAAATAATCATATTCCGGCATACTTTGGCGAATAGCGTTTAAAATGGTCAATCCACCAAACCCTGAATCAAAAATACCTATAGGACTTTTTCTCTGCATGTTACTTTAAAGCATTTTAACGGTTATAAAGTTAGTAAGATTCAATAAGATAGCAATCAGACTAAGAGTCAATTTGGTTTAATTTTCCACCCGTACTTTTTATAACAAGCAAAAAAGAATACAGCCATTGTTATGAAAAGTTGTAAGAACAGCCACCAAAGGTTGTTGTTTTCAGTGGTGAGTTGAAAAATGGAGGGTGTTTTTAAGACTTGACTTTCACTGCTGAGAAACAATAAAGCGAGCATATTATTAGAAAAATGATACCCGAGCGCTAGCCAGATACTATTGTCTAAATAAACAATTATACCTAAGAATAATCCATGTAAAATATACAATAGAATTAAAAGTTTTCCATAGCTTATTACTTCTGGATTATTTCCGTGTAAAACACCAAATAGTATTGAAGCAAGAACTATCGCTCCCATCTTTGATAGCCCGAGTCCAACCAGTGTTTGAGGAAAGAAAGCTCTAAAGAACAATTCTTCAAAGCTTATCTGAATAGCGATAAATATAGCTAGAATAAAGGTCGTCAACCAAAAGGATGAATTGATGAAGTTCATCTTTATGTTATCACTGTTCCAATAATAAATAATCGAAATAATTAGAAAAATGGCAGTATATAAAATAAAAGAAAAACCAAATTTCTGAAGTGCTTTTTGTCTATCGCCAACTAATGAGCTGATAGGTCGAAGTAACATTTTTTTTGTCACAAATAGTATAGAGCCAATTCCTAAGATGAATGGAATTAAATGAAACCCAAGTTGTAATAGGGTTACAGATAGACTTTCTGACCGTAAATCAAATAAAGGACTGAAATCGAAAAACTTGATACAAAATTGTTGTGCGCCACCTCCGATACCAATAATGGCAGAAATGACAAAAAGTATGGCCGTTAGCAAAGTTGTTTTGGATACCTCCTGATATTTCTGAGCGTCTAAAAAATGCACGTGTTTTTTGTATAAAATTATTATTCTTCCATTTGAACATTAAAGGTGTCGTCTAAAATAAGATACGCATCTTTTTTAGTTTCACTTCCAGGAATAACGAATCCTTTGATCTTGGTTGTTTTCCCTTTCTGTAATAAATCAACTATTTGCTTGTCTGTTAGTTTCTTACCAATAATTATAAAGGGAAGTTTGAAGCCGCATTCTTTGAAATTTGAACAACCATATGCCGTTTTCCCTTTCATTAATTTGGCCGACTTGCATTTTGGGCAATCCAATTCCTCAATCTTTATCTCTTCCTTTTCCTTTTTTGGCTTTGTTTCTTTTGGCTTCTCTTCGGTAGTTGTCTCCACTATGTGAATCACTCGGTTGGTGTTAAAAAGAACTTCGTTTGTAAGGTCAACAACCATGTCTACCAATTCTTTTTTAAAATCATCTACTTGGTATTCTCCTTTTTCGATGAGACGTAATTTTCGCTCCCATTGCCCTGTTAATTCAGGACTTTTCAATAGCTCGTTTTGAATTGTGTCGATTAAGCCGATTCCAGTAGCAGTAGCATAAAGGTTCTTCTTTTTTCGCTCAATGTACTTGCGTTTAAACAAGGTTTCAATGATGTTTGCTCGAGTCGATGGACGACCAATTCCGTTATCTTTTAGTAGTTCTCGCATTTCATCGTCATCAACTTGTTTACCAGCGGTTTCCATGGCACGCAATAAAGTTGCCTCTGTATATGCTTTGGGTGGAGAAGTTTTTCCTTGATGAACTTTAGGTTCGTGCTCACCTGTTTCGCCTTCTGTAAATAGTGGCATTACTTTTTCTTCCTCTGATTCTTTTTTAGAAGTTTCCTCGTTCTTGTAAACATCTCTCCAACCTTGCTCGATGATTTGTTTTCCTGTCGCTTTAAATTCGATTTGACCAACTTTCCCTAAGACGGTCGTATTGGAAACTTTACATTCTGGATAAAATACGGCAATAAAACGCCTTGTGATAAGGTCGTAAATATGTTGTTCTTGTGGTGTAATTCCCGATGGGACAACCCCTGTTGGAATAATAGCGTGGTGATCGGTTACCTTCTTATCATCGAACACTTGTTTTGATTTTGGAAGAGGGTTTCCTTTCAACGGAGCTGTTAATTCACTGTAATATTTCAATCCACTTAGAATGTTCGGTATTTTGGGATAAATATCTTCTGAAAGATAAGTGGTATCGACTCTTGGATAGGTAACTAATTTACTTTCGTATAATTTTTGAATCGACCGTAACGTGTCTTCCGCAGAATAGCCATATTTTTTATTGGATTCCACCTGCAAACCTGTCAAGTCAAATAATCTAGGATTTCCTTCTTTTCCTTCTTTTTGTTCAAAAGAGGTCACTTCAAAGGGATGTTGCTTTAGATATTCCAATCCTTTTTCAGCCTTTTCCGCTGACTTTAGACGGTCTATGTTAGCCGTAAATTCCACATCACGATAGAGCGTTTTGAGTTCCCAATATTCTTCTGTGATAAAGCTATCTATTTCTTTTTGTCGTTGAACAATCATAGCTAGCGTAGGAGTTTGCACTCGTCCAATGGATAAGGTTGCTTTACCTTGACCAAATTTCTTAGTAAACAAACGTGTAGCATTCATTCCAAGCAACCAGTCACCAATGGCACGTGCACTTCCAGCAGCATATAAATTATCGTACTGATTGGAATCTCGTAATTTCTCAAACCCTTCTTTAATCGCTTCCTCTGTCAAAGAGGATATCCATAAACGTTTGATGGGTGCCGTACATTTTGCTTTTAGTAAAACCCAGCGTTGTATCAGCTCTCCTTCTTGCCCAGCATCACCGCAGTTGATTATCATGTCGGCTTGTTGAACTAAGGTTTGAATGGTAGCAAATTGTCGTTTAACACCGTCATTTTCAATAACCTTTACGCCAAAATTGGAGGGTATCATTGGCAATTCTTCCAATCGCCAGTATTTCCATTTCTCCGTATAGTCATGTGGTTCTTTTAAGGTGCAAAGATGTCCAAATGTCCATGTAACTTGATAGCCATTACCTTCCATATAGCCATTTTTCGCCTGATTTGCCCCAATGATTTTGGCAATATCTCGTGCGACACTCGGCTTTTCGGCTATACAAACTATCATGAATGGAAATTAATTTTCGTGAGCTACAAATATAATGGTTTTGTGCTAGATAATAATAGGAGATTTTCTATTAAGGTTACATGTTTTTATTCAAAAGAACAATCTGTGAAATACTGTTTTCGATTGAAATTGGATTGAATATTTACAAGAAATATAATCTGCTTGCTTTATATTAACGATTAATAGAATTTAAATTAAAAAATCCTTCGCCAAACGACGAAGGATTTTTTAATTTAAAATGACTTACGAATTGGTTGAATAATTAGGCTCTATATGGAATACTGTGGGTAACTACATTTCAACTTCCCGGCAATAA
>JBEBRN010000024.1:0-39866 GCA_040394775.1 Taishania pollutisoli | reverse complement strand
AAGATGCCAATTCTATCGTGATTGTTCCTGGATATGGAATGGCGGTTGCCAAAGCGCAATACCCAATTCATGAAATGGTGGAGATTTTAAGAAAGCAAGGAAAAGAAGTACGTTTTGCGATTCACCCAGTAGCTGGTCGTTTACCAGGACACATGAATGTCTTGTTAGCAGAGGCGAATGTGCCATATGACATCGTTTTAGAAATGGATGAAATCAATGATGATTTACCAAGTACAGATGTGGTGATGGTTATTGGTGCTAATGACGTGGTCAATCCAGGTGCAATAGATGATCCATCTAGTCCAATTTATGGAATGCCGGTTATAAAAGCTTGGGAAGCAGAAAGAGTGATCGTTATGAAACGTTCGATGTCAGTAGGTTATGCAGGAGTTGAAAATCCTTTATTCTATAAAAATAATACAGATATGTTATACGGTGACGCAAAAGATAGTGTCAATACCATTCTGTCATTTTTAAGATAAAAGACGACTACCCTATTTCCTGCTAATTTTGTAAAAAAAGATATTCAAATTGGCAATTGTTGACACATATTTGACTTTAAAAACACAAAGTGAAGGCGTTTACAAGGAAAAAGGGTCCAAATTTATTGCTTACGCTGCACCTTGTTCTTCTGAGGAAGAAGCAAAAGAAATGCTTCAAGAATGGAAAAAAGAACACCATCAAGCACGTCATCTTTGTTATGCTTATCGCTTTGATTTGGATAAAACAATATATCGTGCAAACGATGATGGCGAACCTTCCAATAGCGCTGGACAACCTATTTTGGGTCAAATTCAATCCTTTGATTTGACAAACGTTTTAATTGGAGTAGTCCGTTATTACGGTGGCAAAAAATTAGGGGTTGGTGGATTGATAACAGCCTACAAAACAGCTGCGAAAGAAGCTATTCTAAGTGGAGAAATTACCGAAGTGCAAGTCTATCAAAATTATCGCTTGAAATTTCAATACGAGAATCTATCCGAAATAATGGCGATTTGTAAACACACGGAAAGCATTCCTTCCAATCAACAATATGTAGATTCACAAAGCGAATTGGATGTAGCTGTTCCTTTAAGTAAAATAGCGGAACTGAAAGAAAAAATAAAACTGATACAAATAGAAATCAACGATTTAGGAATTTACTAAATGGAACTACTTAAAAAATTAATCGCCATCAAAGGGGCTTCAAGTGATGAAGGAAGAATCAAACAATTTCTTTTAGACTATATCACCGAAAACAGTAAAAACTGGAAAATTCAGCCTCAAATTATTGATAATGAGAATTTTCAAGATACTTTTATACTTATTTTTGGAAAACCGACGACCGCTATTTACGCACATATCGATACCATAGGATTTTCCGTAGCACCTAATCGTGAACTTTTTAAAATTGGTGGGCCACATTGTGAAGAAGGCTATGAATTAGTCGGAGAAGATAGTCAGGGCGAAATTGAAACTGAACTCTTCGTCGTCGATCACGAACACAAAGGTCAAAGTTTGGAATATGTTTTTGACCGAGAAATCGATCGTGGCACTATTCTCACATTCAAACCTAATTTTGTGGAGAATGATACGTTTGTTCAATCGCCTTATTTGGACAATCGTTTAGGTGTTTGGTGTGCTTTGAAAGTAGCTGAAACCTTAGAAAATGGCGCTATCGTCTTTTCTACGTACGAGGAACACAGTGGGAATTCGGTGAGTTTTTGTTCGCGTTACCTATTCGATCATTATCAAGTTCGTCAAGCGTTGATTTGTGATATTACGTGGGTAACTGATGCCGTTGAACATGGCAAAGGTGTGGCGATTTCCATGCGTGACAGTATGTTACCAAGAAGAAAATATCTTAATCGCATCATCGAATTAGCGAAAGCATCGGGTGTTCCTTTTCAGTTAGAAGTGGAAAGTTCAGGCGGAAGTGATGGCAGTATGCTTCAGAAATCAGAATTACTCATCGATTGGTGTTTTATTGGTGCGCCAGAAGACAACGTTCATTCACCCAAAGAAACAGTTTACAAATACGATATTACCTGCATGGTAGAATTGTACCACTATTTAATGAAAAACCTATAAATATGGTCTTTAAAGATTTAAAAGTCATTGAATTATCTACTGTTTTGGCAGGCCCATCAGTAGGAATGTTCTTTGCAGAATTAGGCGCAAGAGTCATCAAAATTGAACATCCTGAACATGCGGATGTGACACGATCCTGGAAAATATCTTCAGAAGATAAAGATAGTAACGTCTCTGCTTATTTTTCGAGTATCAATTACAAGAAAGAATACATTCAATTTGACTTGACCATCGAAGATGAATACCAAGATTTTGTCGATTTATTCATCGATGCTGACATCATTCTGACTAATTTCAAAAAAGGTGATGCCGAAAAATTACATTTGACGGATAACATTCTGCTCAAATTCAATCCGCGATTGATTCATGGTAAAATTTCAGGATATGGTGCTCATTCGGACCGTGTTGCCTACGACTTAATCATGCAAGCAGAAACAGGTTTCATGTCGATGAATGGCACAGAAGCAAGTGGTCCATTGAAAATGCCAGTAGCGTTAATCGATGTTTTAGCAGCACATCAACTGAAAGAAGGAATACTTTGTGCGCTTTATGAAAGAGAGAAAACAGGAAGAGGAAATGTCGTCGAAGTTTCGCTTTACGATGCCGCCGTGAGTAGTTTAGTCAATCAAGCATCTGTTTTTCTGATGGAAGGAAAAGTACCGCAACGCATAGGAAGCAAACATCCAACTATTGCTCCTTATGGCGAATTGTTCACGACCAAAGACAATGTCACACTTACTTTTGCGATTGGTAGCGACCGACAATTTCAAAAATTAGTAGAACATTTGGAACTGTATAATTTACCTCAACACGACTTGTATTACAACAACCAAAATAGGGTTATCAATAGGGATTCATTAGCTGAAATTCTTCAAGGTGCTATTCAAAACTTCACCAGTGAAGAACTTTTAAACTGGTCGATTGAAAATTTCATTCCGTGTGGAAAAATTAAAACAGTAGATGAAGTTTTTGAGGATCCAATGGCGCAGAAATTAATCCGAGAAGAAATCATCGAAGGAAAACCAACAAAAAGAGTGTCTTCTGTTGCCTTTAGTACACGCATACCATTTGACTACAAATATGAGCCAACTCCGAGAGCCAAAAGGAAAAAATGAATGGGAAGCGTACTATGATTTACGCTATCGTATGTTACGAAAACCTTGGAATCAGCCGTACAGCAGTGCTATCACGCCAGAAGATGATTTCGAAAAGCATTTTGCATTGTATGATGACAATCAACTCGTTGCGATTGCTCGTTTGGATAAATTAGACGAAACAAGTGCGCAAGTGCGATTTGTGGCTGTTGAGGAAAAGTGTCAAGGAAAAGGATACGGAAAAATACTCATGACAGGAATTGAAGACTATTGTGTTAAAAATCAAATCACTACACTCATACTTGAAGCACGCGAAAATGCTGTTCCTTTCTATTTAGCTTTAGGTTATTCGATTACGAAAAAAGGAAAATTGCTTTTTGGCGAAATTCGTCATTCGTGGATGAGGAAGGAACTTTAAATATTGAGTCGTTTTTTAACCGCCATGGACGCAGAGAAGGCGCAATGGACACAAAGAAATTTCATACGATTACTATAAGTCTGATTACAACTTCTTAATAAAGAATTCAGTACGACGATTCACTGCTCTATTCACATCATCCGTATTCGGGACTTTTGGTTGCGTTTCACCATAACCAATCGAACTCAATCGTTTGTCTGAAATACCCAAACTAATCAGATAACGTTTTACAGCATCCGCACGATTTTCGGATAAAGTAAGGTTTTTATCATCCTCTCCAATATCGTCGGTATGTCCTTGAATTAAGACTTCAATCGTTTTATAGTGATTTAAGAAATCAGCGAAACGCTTCAAAATAAACTTCGATTTATTCGTTAATTCGTAGGAGTTGGTAGCAAAAAGAATGTCGTTAATCGTGTACGCTTCTCCTTCTTTCAATTCTTTGACTTCCATATTCTCATCGCGAATTACAGGATCGTCTTTCTTCAATTCTTCATTTGTAATTAACTTAGAACTAAAGGCTGAACCTTCTTTTTTCACGGTGACAATCACATCGTCTTTTTGGTCTGCACGAACAACAGCCGCATATTTTCCATCGTTACCATTGACTTTGAAAGTCTTCGTTTCTTTTGAATCCGAATAAGCGACTTCAATTTCAGCATCTTCAATCGGATTTCCTTCTTTGTCTATTAAATCGCCTTTGATAATTTTTACCGCTTTTGGTCGTGCTTCCTCGTATAGTTCAAATGAGAAAATATCCCAATTACCATTCACGCGGGAACTAAAATACGCTTGTTTTCCATCTAAGGAAACAAAAATACCAATTTCATCTGCTTCAGAATTAATAGGATAACCTAAATTCTTAGGTTCAGACCATTTGCCATTTTCTCTACGGGTATAATAAATATCTAAACCTCCAACGCCTTTTCGACTGTCCGAAACAAAGTAAAGTGTTTCACTATCTTGATGCAAAAATGGACTTTTATCTTTTCCTGCGGTATTCAATTCAACGAATGGCTTTCCTGGCCCCCAAGTTCCATCAGTCATTCGTTCGGCCATCCAAATATCGTTATCTTGAGTCGCATCTTTTCCACCTCGCAAGGTGGTGTAAAATAAGGTATTACCATCAGCGGACAAAGAAGGTTGTGCATCCCAACCACGTTGAGAATTGATTTGTGGTCCCATATTTTCTAACGGCGTCCATTTAAAATCATTTCCACCTTCACCAGATCTTTCAAAACGCGTACTGTATAAATCACAATTTCGATAGGTTTGCCCATCTACTTGTTCGTCTTTACAGGCACACAAAACCATTTCTTTGTTATCCACCGACATCGTTGCAGCGCCATAACTTTGGAAAGTGCCGTCATTAAATGGATAAGAGAAAGGCGTTCCATTATCAAATTGACCTAAATAATTAGAACGTTCAGAATACGTAAATTCTTCTACAATATTCCGTATCATGTCTCCTTTTCTAGTTTTATCGACTTTACGGGTATAAAACAACAACTCATTATCAGGAGATAACATCGGAAAATATTCGTCCGCCTTGGAACTGACATTTTTAACCAAAACAGGATTGTATGGTACAGGATTCTTTTTTAAATCGACCTCTTTTGCTGCTTTGGTCAATACCTTTTGAATATCGTCTAATTTCTTTTTATAGTCATCTGGAAAACGTGAATTATCATCCGATTTAAAATCGGCAAACTTTTGAAAGTACTCATTTGCCAATTCATTATCTTTAAAATTGTAGGCGATTGCACCTAAGTAATAATAGCAGTTCGCATGAAATTCGGGGCACACTTCAATCGCTTTTTCAAACATCTTTTGACTGTTTACCAATGCTTTATCTCCGAAATCAGGATTTGGATTATCGCGGTATTGAATCATCGCATATTTATAATAAAATAGTCCAAATTCATAATACGCCGTTGCATTTTCACCATCCAGCTTAATCGCTTCCGAAAAATTAGATTGAACATCTTTTACACTCTGTGCTTGTTTTGCAGCATTTATATATTTCATCACTTTTTTAGACGGCTCTCCACATGACTCACTATCGACTTGTGCATGAACAGAAATAGCGAATAAAAAAGTAACAAAAACGTATAATTTTACTTTCATAGTTTGAAATTGATCAAAGTCCAATAAATATAAACAATATATATCGACAAAAGGCTAAATTTGTTACATGAATAAGAAAATATTCTCAAAAAATTCAGATGAGCATTTTATGTCTGAAGCTATTCGCCTTGCCGAGTTCGGTAAATCAAATGTTGCGCCAAATCCTAGAGTTGGAGCAGTCATTGTTCACAACCACCAAATTATTGGCCAAGGATATCATGCTTATTACGGCGGTCCACATGCAGAAGTCGCAGCTATCAATAGCGTAGAAGACAAAGAAATCTTAAAGGAATCGACCATTTATGTGACGTTGGAACCTTGCAGTCATCATGGAAAAACACCTCCTTGTGCTGATTTAATTATAAATCATCAATTCAAACGAGTCGTTATTGGTTCAAAAGATCCGTTTCCGCTCGTAAATGGAAAAGGGATAGAGCGATTAAAAGCAGCTGGAATAGAAGTTTTCACTGGCGTTTTAGAGGAGGAATGTGATTTCATGAATCGTCGTTTTTTAACGTTTCACCAAGAAAAAAGACCATATATCATATTGAAATGGGCAGAAACGGCGGACGGTTTTATCGATTATGATAGAACCGACGAGAATGAACGTCAAGTTCATTGGATTTCTGGTCCCGAAAGTCAAAAGTTAGTTCATCAATGGCGCAGTGAAGAGCAAGGAATTTTAGTGGGTTGGAAAACCGTTTTAAATGACAATCCAAGACTAAACGTTCGACTTGTAGAGGGTAAAAACCCTATTCGTATCGTTTTAGATCCTCAATTACAGGCACCAAAAGATTCTTTTATATACGATTCGTCTCAAAACACCATTATTTACAACAAAATTAAAGATGAATTAGGAAAAAACTTACAATTTACCCAACTTAAAAGCAGTACTTTTGTTGGTATATTAGAAGCTCTCTATAAACAAGGAATAATATCTGTTTTAGTAGAAGGTGGACAATTTACACTCACTCAATTTATAACGAATAATAAATGGGATGAGATAAGAAGATTTAAAAGCGAAAAAAGATTTTACAAGGGCATTAATGCGCCTCAAATTAACCTAAAACCAAATTTCTCTACTTATAGTGGTGAAGATAAATTAGATATATTTTATTATAAATAGTCAAATGGCAGATATAAAGCAAAGTATTCAGAAATGGTGTGCACTTCAAGAAAGAAGTAGTTATGAAGTAACTCAAAAATTAATCTTATGGAACATTGATAAAAAAGTGATTCCACAGATAATTAATGAGTTAAGAGAAGAAAATTTTCTCAATGATGAACGTTTTGCAGAAGATTACGCAAGAGGAAAATTTCGAATTAAAAATTGGGGGAAAATAAAAATCAGACTTAGCTTACAACAAAAGAAAGTAAGCAGTAATTATATTGATGCTGCTCTAGATAAAATTGATCAAGACGATTATTTCAAAAGTTTACAACATTTAGCTAACAAAAAAAATGACCTCATCACTGAGGATTTATCGGCTTACGATCGTAAAATTAAATTATATCAGTTTTTACTTTCTAAAGGGTTTGAAAATAAATTGGTACGAGAAGTTATCGAAGAAATTATAGCTAGCTAAAAATACAAGCTTGTTTTTAAAAGTCGTTATTACTTAGTAGTAACGACTTTTTTTGTAATTGATTTTTATTTAAGGATTATTGATAAAGGTGGATTGTTCATTTTAAGTGCTGATTGATATTTTACATGAAAATTTGAAAGTGTAATTCTTTATCTTTCTTTTACTTTTTGTCAGTCAAAAAGTAACAAAAACCTCGTCGCCGTGATCTTTTTTGCCACCCAAATCTTCCTCATTGCCTACAAAAATAAAACTCGCTATCGCTCAGACAGTTATTTTTGTAACGGCAATTTACCTTCGGTGCTACTTCGTGGTCGTCGTTTGTGTCCCGGCAAAAAAATCAATGCGACCGATTCTGTCCTCGCTTTTGGAATTTCGAGAAAGTATAAGTTAGTAAGCCAAACTAATCGTTGAGCTTGGAATTTTCGTATTAAAACTCAATACTAAACATGTATTTCATCTCAAAAGCGTTATAAAACTCGTATGTACTATTCCTTGATCATCCACAATCTGATAAAAATAAACGCCATCTGAACAAGCATTTCCCATTTTATCTTTGCCGTCCCAGCCAGTAAAATCTTTATCTGCGGAAAAAACGACATTTCCCCAACGGTTCAGAATGATGATGCTTTTTATCGTTCCTTCAAAAAACCAAGTATCATTGATGCCGTCATCGTTGGGTGAAAATACATTTGGTGGATTTACGAATGATGGCAACAAAATAGCATGAATCGATTTAGATGTGGTGTCGGATGGACAAACGCCATTATCAGCAATTAAAGTTATGATATACGTTCCTTCTTGATCCACATTTGTCGTGAAATGATTAGCAGATGTTTGATAAATACTGTCTAAAAACCATGAATAACTATTCGCATTCGATGACGTATTGGTGAAATTCACATTCGACGGAACGAAAACCGTATCGGAAGCCGTAGTGAACGATGCTATTGGGTTATTTAAAACGGTAATCGTAACAACAGCGGTATCGCTACAACCATCACTAGTTCCTGTGACTGTATAAGTGGTCGTTGAAACAGGATTTACGGAAATGCTATTATTTGTTTCATTCGTCGGTGACCAAGTATAATTATCTGCTCCCGAAGCGGTTAACGAAATAGTTGTTCCTGTGCAAATATTCGCATTCGGACTAACAGTAACATTCGGAAGTGGTTTAATAACAACATCAACCATTGCTCTTTCACTTTCACAGCCATCAACCGTTTGAGAAACATAATACGTACCAGAAACGAGTATTTCGTTGGTCGGTAAAACTGTTCCGCCATTGGCAAGGTTGTACCATTTATACTCCGATGTGGACGGCATTAAATCCGCTATTGAAGCTGTACCACAAAATGACTGCGGACTGGTAACAGTTGGCGTTGGTGGAATCATTTGTTCATCAATACTAAAAGCAACACTTGAGTCAGAATCCTGAGATCCGTCGTTCGCAATAACCGTATAACTGGTTCCAGGTATCATTCCCGAAATAGTTCCATCAGTGTTGACTGTTGGACCTGTGGGTGAAAAAATGTAGGTGTTTGAGGCCTCGTAATTGGAAATAGAGGCGCTACCTTGTTGGTTACATGTGGCAGGAATAATGGAGATAGTAGGTACGGATGTTGAGTCTGGTTCAACTTCAATTATTGATGCATCATCGAAATAAAAATAAGCAAATGGCTGTTCAACTTTTTCTGGTGGAAATGCATAAAAACAGTCAGTGCCAGCGTTAAAATTAAAATTTCCAAAAATAATGTATTTTTCGCCGCCTTGTGCTACATAATCAAAACCCACTTCTACCCATTTTACGGGGTCTGAAAGATCTATATTAGATACAGTAACATCGGGAGTCATAATCTCAAACAGATACACATTGTAATATATTAATGTATCTACGAACTTGAAATGAAGAAAATCAGCACTCCAACCTGAATTTCCTGCAACATTTACATAAATTGAAAAATGATACTTTTTTAAAGGTTTTAGTACTTCAGAAAAAGAAAGTTGAATATATTCTTTAACATATTCCGTTTGATAAGAATGAAACAAACCGACATAAGCGTCTCCGCTTTTTGGAACTTGATAGCCATAACCTGCATTTGGTGTAGAAACAATGGGATTAGAAGAACATGCATTATAATAATCTGGAGTGCCTTTACTTGGATTATAAACATATTTAGCTCTCTCAACTTGCTGAATAAAATCAGGACATTGAGAATACTCCTCAAAACTAGGATTCATAACCAAATTCTGAGATGTTCCTATAAATGAAATCAATACTAATAATATGGATACAATACTTTTCATAGCTTCAAAGATATTAATTAAAAGAGGCTTTTAAAAAGCCTCTTTTAATATTCTTCATAATTCTTTCAAAATTATTCTTTTATCATTTTCTTGGATGCCACGACAATACCATCGGCAACCAGCGAATAAAGGTATGCTCCTGATGACAAATCTGCGCCAAAAACAGTTATGCTACCCAAACCTCTTTGACTAATTTCAATGGTTTTTATTAAATTCCCTCTTCCGTCATAGAAATGAATTTGTGCACTTTTAACCGATTCAGGAATAGAAAAGTTGATAACGGTTTGTTCTGCGAACGGATTAGGAATGTTTTGGTCTAAAACAATTGACTCTTTGCTCGACAAATACACCGATAATTGTTGTCGAATAAGTTCCTGTGCCTGAGGTGAATTTTCTTGAATTAAACCATGACTCAATTGACATAAATAGGGCAAAGCACCATTCAGACAATTTTCCAATCGTGATAAGCGGTCGTTGAGATTGTTTACTTGGGATTGAAGTTCATGGTTTACTGTTTGTAAAGAATCGATGACAGCACCTTGTTCCTTAATCCCCATGATAGCTATTGGGATTAATTCAATGTAATTCACAGCTTTAAAAGTCAAACCAGCTTTTGCAATATTACCAAGTGAATCTCTTTGTTCAGGGTGAACAATTATTTTAACTGCATTCGGTATCAATTCTTCTATTTCCTGAGCAATGAAACCGTTATGTTCCCCTTTTGGTAGATTTAAACCGTTTGATTGTTCAAAATCACCATATTCATAAATTACAGGATTTAATTTTTTAATTAAATCAAGTGCTCCATCTAATTTGGTTATATTTTTCTTTAGTTTTATATCTGAAGATATATAAGTACCACTAGCATATACATCTCCATTAAAATAACCAGCATAATCATTAGGAGCGTTTCCTGGAACACTTGCATACACACCATAATTATTCGTAGCTCCTGAAACATTAAGCAATAAACCATAATTGGCTGTTCCTGGCGTATTCACCCAACCGTGAAATCCATAATTTAGTGCTGTTGATTTTGCGTTGTAAATTTCTGTCTGGTAGCCATAATTTTGGTCAGAATTTGAATTTTTAACATCGCCGTTCATTGCAAAAGATTGCCAACTACCATTAGCTGCATTGGCATTAACACCTGTATGTATTAAACCTACATTGGTTGGGTCAACTGCTCTGACATCTAAACCTGTGGCCGAGGCATTGTTCCCTAACGCTTTGGATTCTGCGTAAATGCCTATTGCATTCCCTGTTCCAACATTACTTACGTAGTGTGCTGATCCTACAACAACTGTCGAAGAGTTTAATCTTGTATTAAAGTATCCTGCTACTTGTAAAACTTCATTCAAAACTCCGAAACGTGAAGGAACTCAGGTTGGAGCAGTACAATTCGCGTATCCAATAAATACTGATGAAAGTGTTGATGATACATCTGTAAAGTTAAAATTGTTCCCGTTCAATGGGATTTCGTAATCACCTGTTAAAGGAGAGGAACTTGGGCAATAACCTCCTAACTGTGCATTTGCATTGTATCCTGTTACAAAAATAAATGCCAAAATCGATAAAATAATATTCTTTTTCATATCCTTGAAATTTAAAAATAGACATAATTTTCATTTTATTCCATTATATCCATTCTTTAATCCAAAATATATTGGTATTATTAAACGCTTTACGCTAGCGTATGCGTAAACTCTTAGTAGTAGTTTTGATTGAGTTTCTAAATCGATTAAACAATAGTAGTTCTAACATTTCATCAGCCAAAGAACACAAAAGGCTTGCATTTGTTCAATTTCTCTGTTTCTGAATCCTTTTAGTCAATAATCCACATCTTCATAATAGCATCACAAGAGATATTAAAGTAGGATTAAGTAAAGGATTATTGTTACATCTCCTTTATTTTTTATAAGTAGTAATTATTCTAAACGAACATATAAGTAAAAAATCACACTATCAAATATTTAACATTTAAATCTTTAACTAATTTTCTTTTTATTTCTTTAAAGCATGGAAAAGCTTGTATACGGTTATAAAAATTAGGAATATTTATTCTTTTAAAAAAATATATTACGAAAACAAGGATGCACAAATGTCTTAGAGAATCATTTATGAGAGATAGGAAAAGTAAAATAAGTAATAAAAGCGCTTGTTATATTTATACATTCACTCCAAAAAGATACCCCACAAAAGCGGAGATTCCCAAGGCAATTGTACCCCAAATAGAAACTCTCAATACTGCTTTCAAAATACCTGCTCCACCTACTTTAGCGGAAATTGCGCCCAATATCATCAACGATAAAATGGTACTGCCGTATAGGAAAAAAGTGATGGAATGAAGCGGTACAAATAAAGCGACGATAAGCGGTAAAACACCTCCTACAATAAATGAAGCGCCAGAAGCTAACGCCGCTTGCGTTGGATGTGCCTGACTGATTTCTGTTATTCCTAATTCATCTCTGACATGTGCCGCTAATGCATCTTTTTCGGTCAATTCAATTGCCACTTGCATTGCGGTTTCTCTCTTTAATCCTCTTTGTTCATAAATCAGCGCGAGCGTATGTAGTTCTTCTTCTGGCATTTCTGCCAATTCTTGTGCTTCTCGAGCAATATCGGCTTTTTCAATATCTGTTTGTGAACTTACAGAAACATATTCACCAGCCGCCATAGAAAGTGCTCCAGCAACTAATCCTGCGACAGTAGCCAGAATAATAGTTTCTCTACTCGTATTAGCTGCTGCAACACCAACCGCTAAACTCGATACAGATAGAATACCATCATTGGCACCTAGAACTGCGGCGCGCAACCAATTACTTTTGTGAATGTAATGGTTATCTAAATAATTATCTATTGAAATCGGGTCTTCCATTCGTTTTTATATTAAAGCGAGTTTATAAATATAACAAATAAATTGGGTTAAATTTATTTTGATATGCTGAGTTACAATTTGTACATTTCTTGAGATATGACCTTTTTATCTTTCTTTTACTTTTTGTCCGTCAAAAAGTAACAAAAATCTCGTCGCCGAATTTTTCTTCGCTTAAAAATCTTATAAAAGATGACCTCGGCGGTGATTTCCTCCGTTGTCACTGCGGAACTTCCTTGAGGTGCCCATCTTTTACTGCCATTTTTTTCACTCTAAAAATATGCGACATCCTAATTTGACGTTGAGTTTGGGATACTCATTTGTTTAGGATATAAACACTAAAAAAAATACAATCATAGTATATGCTTGAATAATTCTTTGCGTCCTTTGCGCCTCCTTTGCGACCTCCGCGGTTAAGAAACAAACGAAATCACAATCTGACAATGTGTTTAGAATTGTCATTTGTTTGGAAAAGAATGTCTTTACTGAAAGCCATCAAAATAAATTAATTTCAATAAATTAATAAAGCACTTCCCACGCTGTGTGATAGGCATTTTGTTGTTCTATGTATTCAAAAAATTGTTGGTAAAATGCATCGTTTCCTAAAGTCGAACTATCGCCAATGACAATCAGTTTTTCTTTTGCTCGTGTTAAGGCGACATTCATGCGTCGGTAATCTTTCAAAAAGCCAATTTCTTGTTTATCATTTGAACGCACCAAAGAAAGTATAATCACTTGATTTTCTTGACCTTGAAAACTATCAATGGAAGCGATTCTTGAAACAGGTAATGGATGCACTTTGGCGTGAGCCACTTGTCCAGAATATGGCGAGATAAATGCGGTATCGGCTTCATTTAGTCCTAATTGCGTCATGATTTTTGACACTAATTCTAATTCTCCTGTATTGAAATAGGAACTTCCCTCCTGCTCTCTTTCTTCTTCATAGCCCGTTCCAGCGGTGTCGTAGAAAAATAAGTGCTCGTCCGTGGTTGTTTTTGAAGGTGGCGTTTTTAGTTGATTATCGTAGAAGTAAGAATTTGAAAATCCAACAATTTTCTCACGCATTCGGTATTGTGTATCCAATAATAGGGATTGAAAACGGGTTAAAAACAAATCTAAAATGGAGGAAGATAATCCCATTTTTAAGGCTTCGTCAGACATTACTGTTGGTGGAAGTTGAAAAGGATCGCCTGCCAACACCAACTTTTTCACTTTTGACTGAATCGCTATCCACGCTAAAGGTTGTAAACATTGTCCTGCTTCATCAATGAAGACAATACGATTCTCTCCTTTTGACAATTCATTCGCCAATCCAACAGGTGTTCCGCAAATCACTTGCGCTTCGTCTTGCCATTTTTCTTTGTGTGAATCGATGGTCTGACGAATTTCTCTCTTGATGGAACGGTATTCAATCCAAATCAAACGACGTTGTTCCGCTTCTTCTTTTCCAAATTTTCGTTTGTACTGAGAGGCCATCTTGCGATAGGCTTCCGCTTGAATTTTTAATTTCTTTAATTCTTTAAAAACAATTCCACCCGCTAATCGTCCTTCAAAGGTATGTTGTGCTAATTGCTCTGAAATCTTGGTGGGATTCCCTACTCGAAGAACGTTAATTCCTTGCTGAATCAGTGAAAGCGATAAATGATCGACCGCCATATTACTGGACGCAATGGCAAAAACTTTCTCACCTTGTTCCGTCATTTGTTTGATGGCCTCTACAATCGTTGTCGTTTTTCCTGTTCCCGGCGGACCATGCACAATACTCACTGGATAATCGCTTAGAATATGTTTCACCGCCTCGTTTTGACTCGCATTTAACTGTTCCGTAGGATAAAACACAAAGTTGAAATTGTTTTTTAAAAGCGGTTTATCTAAAAATAGATGCGCCACAAAAGGATTGTCTTCCGTTAATTGTTCAATTGCTTCTCTGGCCAACTGAATGCTCTTTTCATCGACACCCACACGAATTCCCAAAGAACCCATATCCATCCATTCTGGAAAATCATCCGAATAAAGACGAATTTTTCCATCGGTCGCATTCAGATATATAATCGCTCCTCGAACAACGCCACCATCCGAGAAAAGTTCGATCATATCTTGCTGACGAAACTTATCAATAGATTGATTAGAAGGTACTTTAAATGTTATTTCGGGATATTCTCCAAAGCCAAACGACTGATTAACAATATGTATCGGATGAATACCATAACCTGTTTTCTTTAATTCAGAAACAGATTGAAAAGCATTTTTCAGTTGCTCCGATTGATTTTTGAGCTCTGCTTCCAATGCACCAATCATTTGCAGTTTATAATCCGTTAAATCTTTGTAGGTCGTCATTTTATATCGTTTGAGCAGGTAAATTTAGAGAAGATGTTTTGATAAACGTGAATTTTTGATGTAATCAAGCTACTTATAAAGTTATTAACAGCATAAATCTTGAAAAATAAACTAAAAAACTCATTCATATCATTCAATGGGCGTAACTTTGCGTTATGCGAATAGATATTCTTACTGTTTTACCTGAATTGTTAGCCAGTCCTTTTAGTGCCTCTATTTTGTTGCGAGCGCAAGAAAAAGGCTTGTGTGAAATACACGTTCACAACATTCGTGAATTTGGTATAGGTAAACGCAGAGATGTCGATGATTATCAATACGGTGGCGGTGCTGGAATGGTGATGATGTGCGAACCAATTGCGCAAATAATCGACAAATTGAAAGCAGAAAGAAACTACGATGAAATCATTTATATGACGCCCGACGGTGAACTTTTAGAGCAAGCTGCTTGCAATCAAATGAGTTTGCTAAAGAACATCATCATTTTGTGTGGTCATTATAAAGGAATTGATGAACGGATTCGTCAATTGTATATCACACGAGAAATTTCGGTCGGTTCCTATGTTTTATCGGGTGGCGAATTGGCTGCAGCAATACTAACCGATGCCATCGTTCGTTTAATTCCTGGCGTTTTAGGTGATGAAACAAGCGCATTATCCGACAGTTTCCAAGATAATTTATTATCACCACCTGTTTATACACGTCCACCGGAGTTTCAAGGATTAAAAGTGCCCGATGTGTTACTTTCGGGTGATCCTAAGAAAATTGAAAAATACCGCGAAGAGCAAGCACTCGAACGCACTAAACATCGACGTCCCGATTTATTAGACTATGGAGAAAGTAATTGAAACACTTAAAAATGGAGGCGTTATCCTCTATCCTACCGATACCATTTGGGGTTTAGGATGTGATGCGACCAACGATGATGCTTGCCAAAAACTCATCACCTTAAAGCAACGCGACACGGAAAAGAGTTTTATCGTTTTGGTGGATAGTATTCAAATGCTAGAACGTTATACGGTTGAATTTCCACCGGTTTGTTATGAATTAATCGATTTCGCCACGCGTCCACTTACTATTATTTATCCGTTGGTTCGCAATTTATCGGATCATGTTAAAGCAGCAGATGGTTCTGTTGGTATTCGCGTGACAAATGACCCTATTTGTCGGAAATTAATCCAACGTTTAAAAGGACCAATCGTTTCTACTTCGGCGAATTTTTCAGGAGAGAAAAGTCCGACGTGTTTTGATGATATTTCAGAGAAATTAAAAAATAAAGTCGATGGTATTGTGATGGAACGTTTAAAGGACGTCTGTACAACACCTTCTCAAGTCATAAAAATAGGTTTAGATTCAACCGTTCAAATTATACGAAAATGATTAAAAAAATTGCACTAATAGCACCCGTTTTACTATTTAGTTTCTCAGCTTGTTCTCAGAATTCGGTAAAGACAACTCCCGATAAAAAAGAAGCAGTGGTCATTAAAAAGGTGGAAGAATCTCATTTTTCGTTATCTGATTTTTACGCAGCAAATGTAGAACTTGATCAAAGAGTAGCAGCTTATTTTGAAAAAATGGACGACACTTCTAAAGTGGCACAAACCATTATGCCAGCCATGGGACGATTGGGACAATCCACAGAAACGATTTTCCGATTGGTACGTGAGCGAAAAATTGGCGGAATTTTGATGTTAAACGGCACCAAAGAACAATTTAAACAATGGATTGATTCTATCAATGCAATGAATGTATCACTGGGCGTTCCTGGATTTTTATATAGCGCTGATGCGGAACCTTCGTTGGTCAACAGAAAAATAATCGGTTCAAAAACAGTAAAAAAAGCCAATGAGCTTAAAACCATTGAGGAAGTAAGGGAATGTGCTAAAACCATTGCCGATGAATTATTGGCGATAGGCATTAATTACAACTTCTCACCCGTTGTCGATATGAGTCCCAATCAAACAGTAGGTTGGAGAAGTTTTGGAGCCATTCCAGAGAACATCATTCCATGGTCGAATGCATTCATTCAAACGACACAAGCGAATGGCATTATCGCTACAGCAAAGCATTTTCCGGGTCATGGATTAGTTTCAGGTGACACGCATAAATCACTTCAAGCGATTGACGGTGAATTGAAGGAAATTAAAAACTATCCTGAATTAATCAAAGACGGCGTTCTTTCCATCATGGTCGGCCATTTAGCAGTGATCAACAATCCAAAATACAACACCGATGGATTGCCAGCAACGCTTTCTAAGAAAATCATCACCGATTTGTTACGTACGGAGATGCATTTTAACGGAATTGTAGTGACGGATGCTATGAATATGGGCGGCGTTGTCAGCGTTCCAAATTGTGAAGTAAAAGCCATCGAAGCAGGTTGTGATATTGCCTTAATGCCTGTCAATACTGATAAAGCGTTCAAAAGTATTTTAGACAAATATCGCTCTGATGCTAATTTTAAGAAGCAATTAGATGCATCTGCGAAACGAATTATTCGGTTGAAAATATGTTTGGGATTACTTTGATTAGTAGATGATAAGATCATTTATCATCACCTTTTCTTTCTAATTATATCGGATATACATTTCAGCTAAATAGCAGTTAACGAACCAAAACAAAGGCTATTAAATCGTTTATCTATTTAAGATTCGATGTGTAATTGATATCTATTTTCTGAATAAATTTAACTAACTTTAGCAGAAATAACAATCAGTTAATCTATAAATCAAGACTATTTGTTAGTTTTATTATTCGAATTTACAAGGTTTGGAAGTTATCACTTTCTTCCGATGATTATTTCGACAATTCTGCTAAATGGATAATTTAATAATACTCAAGTTATGCTGATAAAATTTTTTATAACATCAACGGTTTCACTATTAATAACACTTGCATTAGCTATTTTCATAAGCTCGGGTTGGTATGTACTTTTTGGCATTGTTTTAATTCTGACAATTTTGGGATATTATGACCTTTTTCAAAAGCGACATACAATTATGCGAAATTATCCCATAGTCGGCAGATTGCGTTACGTACTGGAGGAATTACGCCCAAAAGTATATCAGTATTTTATTGAATCAGACATCGAAGGCCGTCCTTTTAATCGTATTGATCGCTCTACCGTATATCAAAGAGCAAAAGGTGCACGTGATACTATTCCTTTTGGAACTCAACTCGATGTATATGCCGAAGGATACGAATGGCTTTGTCATACTATGTCTCCAAAGGCTTTTAATACGATCAATCATGATCCTCGAGTTTTGATTGGTAATAAGGATTGTAAGCATCCCTATTCTGCTAGTATATTGAATATTTCAGCGATGAGTTTTGGAGCGCTTAGTGCGAATGCCGTTAAAGCATTGAATGCTGGTGCTAAAATGGGGAATTTTGCCCACAATACGGGAGAAGGAGGTTTGAGTCACTATCACTTAGAAGAAGGTGGAGATTTGATTTGGCAAATCGGTACTGGTTACTTTGGATGCAGAGATGATGAAGGAAATTTTAACCCTGAGCTTTTCGCCGAAAAATCGAAACACCCCAACGTAAAAATGATTGAGCTGAAAATCTCACAAGGTGCCAAACCTGGGCACGGTGGAATATTACCTGCTGAAAAAAACACCGTGGAAATCGCTAAGATACGCCACATTAAACCATTTACTAAAGTTTCATCACCACCTTATCATACCGCTTTTGATTCGCCATTGGAAATGGTGGCATTTATTCAGAAACTAAGAGATTTATCCGGTGGAAAACCAGTTGGTTTTAAATTGTGTATCGGTTATAAGAGTGAATTTATTGCTGTTTGTCAAGCTATGATAGAACTTGATATTTACCCTGATTTCATTGCTGTAGATGGCGGTGAAGGAGGAACAGGAGCTGCACCACCAGAATTCACCAATTATGTTGGCGCTCCCTTAATTGATAGTCTTGACTTTGTCCATAACATCCTCAATGGATTGGATATTCGGAAACACATCAAGATTCTTGCCTCTGGTAAAATCACTTCTGCATTTCACATCGCTCGTGCTATTGCTCTAGGCGCAGACGCATGTTACCAAGCTCGTGGTATGAAACTAGCCTTAGGTTGTATTCAAGCCTTGTTGTGCAACACAAATAGATGCCCAACAGGTATCACAACCCAAGACCCTAAATTGACCCGTGGATTAGTGGTGGAAGATAAAAAAGTTCGTGTGGCTAATTATCACAAAACAACACTTAAAAATTTCGCAGAACTTCTAGGAGCTACTGGCGTAACCGAAACAGAAAACTTGAAACGTTCTCATATTTATCGTCGAATTTCCTATAATAATATGATTACCTACGAGGAGCTTTTTCCAACGATTAAATTAGGTTCTATGCTTCATGAAGAAATCCCAGAGAAATATAAATTAGATTTTGAATTTGCAGATAAAAATCGCTGGGGAATTCATCCATAAACATTGCTCATAATATCGTAAGTCATGTAAATACATTCACAAAATAGATTCTTAATCGACAACTAAAAGCTGTTTTAACATGGAAAATTATAAGTCGAAAATAATTAAAGAAATAGCTCAAGAATTAGATTGTGGAAACGAATGCTATTATGATCCTAAAACGGAGGAAATAATAGCTATTCCAAATTTCACAAACATTTCAGACGAAGAGGAATTTCGAGAACTTTATAAAGACGCATTAAAAACAGTCAAGAAAAATAAAAAGAACTTAATTAAAATTGATATTTTAGAAAATTTCGAATCTTTTAAAATAATGGAGCGATTTATTGACCAAATTACCGAACCAGCATATAAATTAGAATTAGAGAATATCCTACAAAACAATAAACCCTTTCAGCACTTCAAGTATTCGATCGACCATTCCACTTATCGACAAGAATGGTTTGATTTTAAACATGCAGAATTAGAGAGGATCGTAGAAAATCAATTAATTAGTGGCAGTTCTAATGCGAAACATAGTTTGTGAATTTTAGTAGTAAAAAATGACTTCATCCTAGACTGTTAGCTACTTCTCTCCTCTTTTCAACTCAATAAACGTAATTTCTGGGCGCATTCCTATTCTTCCAGGGAAACCCAACCATCCCAAACCTCTATTGACATATAGATATTGCGCCTTGTGTTGGTATAAACCAGCCCACTGTTTGAATTTATACTTTATGGGACTCCATTTTAAGTTTTTATATTGAAATCCGGCTTGCATACCGTGTGTATGTCCAGAAAGCATAATCGCAATGTCCGTTTTATCTGTTACCTCTTCCATCCAATGTGTCGGGTCGTGTGATAATAGAATTTTAAACGGTATGTCTTTAACATTGGAGAGAGCTTCCTGCAACTTACCATATTGTTTAAAGGGTGGTTTTCCCCAATTCTCAACACCTATCATGGCTATTTTTTCCGCATCTTTCGACAGTATAGAAGCTTCATTTAACAATAGTTTGAAATTTATTGTGGTGTAAAATTCTTTTATTGCCTTAAAATTTTCTTTTTTTTCTTCGGCCGTTTTCCACTCGCTATAATCGCCATAATCATGATTGCCTAATATGGCGAATTTACCTTCCTTGGCTATTAATTGATTGAGAATTTTGTCCCAACCTCTTAATTCCCAAGCATAGTTATTGACTAAATCGCCTGTGATAACAATGTAATCTGGTTTTAAAGCGTTGGTTTTCTCAATTGCTGCTGCTAATTTTTTATAGGCGTAATTAAAACTCCCTAAATGTAAATCCGAGAGTTGAACAATTCTTAATCCATCAAAGGACTTTGGCAATAAAGGAGAAGTGATACTATGATGGTACACTTTAAATCGATATCTAGCTTTAAAAATACCGTAAAGAATGGCAGAAAACGGTAGCGCTCCTGAAAGCAATCCAACGACAGGAATGACGACAAGTGAATTGCTTTCTGAGAATAAAAAATTGGTGAAATATAAAATGGAGATAACAATAATAAAGATTAGTTTAGGCACAAAAGAAATAACACCAAGTCCATAAAATCTGGAAATCAGTAATTGCTTTCTAACGGGACTAATGTTATCTAACGTGAGCTTTAATACAAGAATAGAGGTGATTAACGCCACTGTAAATAGTCCAGAGAAAACATTAATAAATACCTTTAAAGCAACAGAACCCATAAATTGGGTGATTGATTGCAACCAATAAATAGTTGTGATATCCACGAGTAATATGGCGATGCACAATAAGATAATCGTAAAGAGAGAAACTGATTTCATGATTCTTCTTATAGCTTTATTCTCTAAATATAAGGAATCTTATTGGATTATAAAATGAATTTTAAGCCTTTTAGAAGTTGATAATCTCAATAAAAATAAGTCCAAATGCTGTTCTTCCATCGGTATTGTTTTACATTTTTAAAATGATTGCGAAAATTCTCTTCTTTTTGTGCGAAAATCTACTCAAATTCTAGTATATTCATACTTTACTGAAATCATAATGGAAAACAACAGTATGAAACAAATCCTTTTACCAACCGATTTTTCCGATAATTCTTGGAAGGCTATTCAATATGCTATTCAACTATTTAAAGATAAACCATGTGTCTTCAGCATAATAAACACCTATAAAACAATGACTTATACGACAGGTCATATTTTAGGTCATGCGGAGCAAATAGGTCTAGATGAGATGAATAAAGCGACAACGATTGAAAATTTGAATGCCCTTTTGGGAAAAATTTCGGAGACCTTTGGAGATAATCCGATACATGAATTTAAAACCCGTGCGCTATTTGACAGTTTTGTTCCTGGTATCAGAGCGCTAATGTCAGAAAGTAAATTTGACCTTATTGTTATGGGAACGCAAGGAGCAACAGGAGCCAAAGAGGTCTTATTCGGATCCAACACCGTACATGTATTAAAGGAAATTAAATGTCCTACTTTAGCCATTCCTTCGGGTTTTGAATACGAAACGCTGCATGAAATACTCTTTCCTACGGATCTTCAAGTTGATTATAATGCTTTTCAACTCGATATATTAAAAGAGATCGCTACAGATAACAATTGTAACGTGAATGCTTTGCATGTTTCCAATGACGATTTAACAGATAAACAAATCAGCAATAAATTAGAACTAGAGAAATACTTCAAGGAAACCTCCTTTATATATCATCAAGTTAACAATAGGAACCTACTAGCGGCAATTGATGCGTTTCAAATAAATTCAAACGTTCATCTACTGGCAATGATTAATAATAAACATTCTTTTTTGGAGAAACTATTTTTTAAATCGAACATAGAACAAATAGGCTTTCATTTAGTTGGTCCTTTTTTAGTAATCCCAGAAAAGCGTTAATCACTTTTGACTGCCACAAGTCATAACTGTTAATTATTTGACCGTACAATTATGATGAAAATTTATTACCTAATATGCGAATATAAGTGACTTTACTGCTCATCTCCTATTCAAATGAAAGTATAGGCCCAATAAATCAATAGAACTTGAATTGGAAGTCTGATCAATGTAGCAACAACATGTTTTCCTTTTGTTCTAGCTTTTTGAAAATGATACACATTCGCTGGAAAAATAGCAATCAGTAAAACAACAACTCCAATAGCGGCATAGCTTCTGGTTTCATTGAAAAGTAGTCCAATACCCAAAATTAGTTCAATAATTCCAACAAGAATATTCATTTTCTCTGGAGCAGGAACCCATTTTGGCGTGATCTTAAGATAAAATTTGGGACTGCGAAAATGATTTATTCCAGCTAAGCAATAAATCGCTGCCATGACAAAAAGAGAAATAAGTTGTAATGTTGACATCGGATAGTTTAAATTTGAATATTGATTCGCAATTTACGAAAAATGTATCTTCCTCCTTTTAAAATAAATGGATTTACCGTATCTTGTCGACCTATTTAAAGGTAAAAATTATGGACGCAAGTAATCTGCAAATTTATATAAAGGACGTTTTAGAAAAGATGCCCGCTGATTGGTTGAATTTAACGACCCATCGACTCGATATTTACGACGAAGAACACGCTAAAGTTGAATTCTTAGAGCAGTTTGAAAATGTTTACAATCAACATAATTTATCGACAGAAACACTTCGTCAATTACCGACTGCTTACGATTATATCCGTTTGGGTCATCCACTTTCTTGCGTTTTAGAATGGGCTATTGCGAAAACAGCTGATTTACCTTCAGAAAATGTCATTAGCTTTTCATCCCAAACAGTTCCCATTTTATCCATTCTACGAAAGAATTTGTTCGATCATAAAAACACGCAAATTCTTTACACGGGTACTCTACCCCATTTCTTTGATGCAGAACTTATTAAAAAAGTCTATGGGTATCATTTTTATTTAAAGAAAGTAGAGAATATCGCATCCATTCCTGCATTTGAAGGAAGTACAATTCTCATTTCAGAAGCGGTTAATTTGGGAGCAATTAATCTAGTTTCTAATGTCGATTTTCACATCCGTCTTCATGGACATTTAGGAAGCATATTGGTGGTGAACGGTAAACAAAATGAAAGTTACATTTCCGACATTCAACATGTTAGAAGAAGAGAAACGATTGCCATGACACCTGCTAATTGTCTAGTAGCATTACAATCTTTCATCAACGATTCAGCTATTCCAACAACGGAAAGAAATACGACTCATAAAGCAAGTGTTATCAAATCCATTCACGAAATTACGGGAACTACCACCAAAGCACTTGTTGCTTCTAGCGGTTTATCTACGCAATATGCGATTATGATGGGACTTGTGGATTACGCACTTGAAAATCACAAAGGAAAAGCGATTAAATTTATTGTTCCACCCAATTGTTACGGAGGAACCAACGACCAAGCGAGACGTGTAGCTGCTTGTCTAGATAATGTTGAAATTGTTGATTTACCAGTCGATGGTGATAACGATATGGTGCAAAGTATTGATACCGTTTTAGCAAAAATTGCTACCGAAGATGCAATACCTTACATTATTGCTGAAATACCGACCAATCCAAGAGTGGAAGTTCCAGACTTGGAGCAATTAAAAGCGGTTTTAAGTCAAGTCCGTCAAACGGCAAATGGTAATAGGGCTATCGATCCTGTTTTTATTTTAGACCAAACATTTTGTCCGAACTATCACTTTTTAGGGGAAGGTGAAATTCTCTCCTCCGTAAGAACAATATCCTTTGCAAGTGGTTCTAAATTCCCAAGTGGTGGAAAATGTACGGCCGGTTATTGTGTGGGAAATACACTTACAAATGACTTGATGGATAAAATAGAAAAGCACCTCTTACTTTGTGATAACGAAGCCACTGACTTACAATATGAGTTATTAGCGCAACAAATGCCATCGATGAAGCAACGCATTACGGATGCGTACAAAAACACCCGTGAATTTGTCAACTTCATCCACGAAGTTTTACCCAACGCAAAAATTAATTTTGTTTCCGAAGAACTAGCAAAGCAAGGATTTACACCTTCCGTTTTCTCTTTAGACCTTCCAACTAAAGGAAATACCGACGAAGAGCGCGAAGCTTACAAAAGAGCATTGAATTTGAAATTAATCAATTTGATGATTACCAAAATTCCTCACGAAAGTAAATACTGTGTGAGCTATGGTCAATTAAAAGGCTGCTATTGGACGATTCCTGCCACTTCTACGCAGGGAACTACCAAAGAAGGCGACAAAGATTACATTATCCGTGCTGCTCTTTCTCCAAATTTAGATTTGGAATTGCATAAGAAAGTGTTTTTGGAGTTTGTAGAAGGGATTTGAGGATTGGCGAAGAAGATTGATGCGTTGATTTGAGTACGTATTTTGGTTTAATTTAGAGTTTTTCATCATTCCATGGAAGGCTTCCAAATTTATAGAAAGTAAATGATTTTAAATGTATCTTTGGAATTGAAAAACAAATAACATGATCAAAAAAAATAATATCAACACTTTAATTTCTCTCGGAAAAATAGCACTTCTTTTTACAGTGTTTTTTTCATTCAGTAGTTGTTCATCAGACAAAAAGGAGAATGATTGGTCAAAAGAGAAATTAAAAGGAAAAGTTAAGTCACTCACAGAGATTTCGTACGTAGCTATTGAAAATAATGGAAAAATTGAAAAAGGGCAAAGAGTCAATGAAGCGATGTCTGATTTTCAGAATAAATATGGCGAGCATGGATTTATCATTGAGCGAAACGAATATAAATCAGATGGTAGTTTAATAGGTAATTACATATATAAATATGGTGACAACGATAAGATAGTTGAAGGAAGTGAAATTCGATATTACAATGGTAGTTTGATGAGTAAGAACATTTCTAAATATAAAGACGGAAATAGAATTGAAGGAAGTATCTATAACGCAGATGGAAACTTAGACAGCAAATACACCTCTAAATATGATAAAGATGGAAATAGAATTGAAATCAGTTTTTACGATGCTGATGATAGCTTAGTCAGTAGAGGCAAGTATAAATTCGACAAAGACGGGAACGGTATTGAAAGTAAGATGTTTAATCCTGATGGCAGTTTACATAGTAAAGTCACGTTTAAATATGACGAAAATGGAAATGAAATTGAAGCAAACTACACCTCGAATGATGGTAGTTTTGACTACCAATATATTTCTCAGTATGACAAAAGTGGTAATAAATTAGAGCGTAAAATCTATGATCCTAAAGGCAATTTAAAATATAGATACACTTACAAATACGACGAGCACGGAAATGTGACCGAAAGAAGCGAGTTTAAAGCGGATGGAACATTAAATGGTAAATTCACCACTAAATATGAATATGACAAAGTAGGTAATTGGATAAAAGTCACCAAACATAGAACTGAATACGAAAAAGAAATAGCAGTATCTATTACAGAACGAACGTTTGAATATTATAAATAATGAATGCTAAGAATTCAAAATTCAACTAAAAGTCAGATTTAATCTTTCTTTACTTTCGGTTTATTCTTATTATAAAAAGGACGCTTTTTTCCATGGTCTTTTCTACCTCCTTGTCCTCCACCTTCTTTCCAAATAGGCGCTGCACCCAAAAATTCGGGCATTTCCAATTTTGGAATTTTAGCTTCGATTAATCGCTCGATACGTTTCAGCTTTGGCATATCTTTTTCATTCACCAATGTAACTGCTTCTCCTTTCGTATTAGCACGCGCTGTTCGTCCAATTCTATGGATATAATCTTCCGCATCTCTCGGACAATCGTAATTGATTACTAAGTTAATGTCCTTGATGTCAATTCCACGGCTCATCACATCGGTTGCGACTAAAATTCGGGTACGCTTGGAGCGAAAACCACGTAAAACTTCTTCGCGATCCTCTTGTTCTAAATTGGAAGAAACGCCTTTAGACTTAATACCACTTTTCCGTAAAGCCTGACTAATTTCATAAACCTTACTTTTCGATGAAGTGAAAATGATGATACTTGTATATTCGGGTTTTTGCTCTATAATATATTTCAACAAATCATTCTTTTGAGAATCAAATGCCAAATACACTTGTTGGGTTACTCCTTCAGCTGGTTTAGACATTGAAAGAGAAACCTCCTCTGGATTCGTCAATAATCGTTGTGCTAAAGCTTTTATTTTAGGCGCCATCGTCGCGCTAAACAATAAATTCTGACGTTTTTTGGGTAAATAGGAAAAGATTTTTGTCAAATCGTCCGTGAAACCCATATCAAGCATTTTATCTGCTTCGTCTAAGACTAAATGTTCTACTTTTGAAAAATCGACATAGCCCAATTGTAAATGAGAGAGTAGCTTTCCTGGTGTCGCCACAATAATATCTCGTCCTTTGGTTAATGCTTCTTTTTGAATGTTCCAATTTTTTCCATCTCCACCACCATAAATAGCCATTGAACCAACAGAAACAAAGTACGACAGACCTTGAATTTCTTGATCAATTTGAATTGCTAACTCACGTGTTGGTACGATGATTAAGGTATTTACAGAAGTTTCTTGTCGATCCGTAATCTTATGTAAAATAGGCAAGATAAACGCGGCTGTTTTTCCCGTCCCCGTTTGGGCGCAAGCGATTAAATCGCGTCCTTCTATAATTTTAGGAATAGCGAATTCTTGTATTGGAGTAGCGTTAACGAACCCCATGTAGTCTACAGCTTCTAAGATAGAAGCATTCAGTTTTAAATCTTCAAATGTCATATGCGTTAGAAAAGTACGAATAATCTAGGAATTGGCAATTTTATGATGAAAAATGGATAAATAATATTTTAATGTCGCTTTTTAGTAATGATAATTTTAAACACAACAGCAGATTAGGATTTTTTCAACCGCAATGACGCGAAAAAAGGGCAAAGGGTTCTTATGAGTCTTCTAGGTATCATCATCCCCGAACAGTTAAACAATAACTCAAATAAGTGAAAATTCTAATAAACAAATTTCACTTCTTTAATATCAAAGCTTCGTTTTTCACCGTTAACATTTAACACCAAATAACCATTTTCATCTGTTCCTTCAATTTTAACCTTTTGTTGTACTCCTTCAATTTCAGCGGTGAGCCACTCCCCTTTTTTCCACATATTTTCAGCAAACTCTTTAGCCAATGATAAATAATCGCCTTTTATGAATTGTTCGTAGCGTTTTTCGATACAATCCACCAATGTTAACGAAAGTGCTTCAAGGTTTAATTCCCTATTCAGCAACTTTGTCATGCTAGTAACCGAAAAAGGCAGATTGGATGGAAAGACTTGATTGACGTTAATTCCAATACCGACGATACTTGAATTTAAGTTTATGCTAGAAACTTGATTCTCGATTAAAACGCCTGCTATTTTTTTATTTTCGACCAGTAAATCGTTTGGCCACTTGACTTTAGCATCAATTTTATAGGATAAAAGAAAATCTTTGACTGCTAAAGAAATCGCATAACTCAAAAAATGGGCATCGTTAATCGTTTTGTGTGAATGCTCCAAATAAATACTAAAAGCGATATTTTTATACGGTTCACCAGTCCATTCAGTTCCACGCTGACCTCTTCCATTTTGCTGATTATATGACAATATTACCGTTCCATGTGCAATATCATCTGTTTTCAAGAGATTGGCAATGTAATTGTTAGTGGAATCTACCGTATCCAAAGCAATTAATTTTGATAATAACATATTATTGCAACGTTTTAAAAAAGTAAAATTAAAATATTAAACTAAATTTGTAAACGGATTTAAAAAATAGAATGCAGAAATTAAAAAGTTTAGTCGATTCCGAAACGTTGTGCGACTGCATAATAAACGGAATGCAAGATAATAAAGCCAAAGACATAGTCATTTTAGACTTACGTGAAATTGAAAGTGCAGTCACGGATTACTTTATCATTTGTTCGGGAGATTCTTCTACTCAAATAGATGGTATTTGTAATTCTGTATTGAGAGGCGTTCGTAGTGAACTACATGAAAGACCATGGCATCAAGAAGGGAAAGGCACTTCTGAATGGATTCTACTAGATTACATCAATGTTGTCGTTCATGTTTTCAGTAAAGAAAAACGTGAGTTTTATAATATTGAAGGCCTTTGGGAAGATGCAAAGAGAAAAGATATACCAAACCTTGATTAAAAAAGACAAATATTAATGAGTACAGATAAAAACACTAAAAAATCGCCCTTTAATTTCTATTGGATTTATATTGCGATTATTGTTGCGGCTATTGCCATTAATTACCTTTATACAGCTACACCTAAAACCACTGTTAAATTACAAACTTTCTATGCGTTAGCAGATTCAAGTTATGTAAAAAACGTAGAATTAGTGAATCGTAGTCGTGTTGATTTTAAGTTGACCGAAAGTGGTTTGACTTATATTAATGACAACAAAGACAAGTATAAAGAGCTAAGTGAAGCGATTGAGAAAGACAAAAAAGCAAATCCAAGTGGAACACCTAAATACCAAGTGGAGATTCCGGACGCGAGTAGTTTTGTCACTAAGATGCAAGATATTAGCGACAAAAACCAAGCGATTGGAAAAGCACCTATTGACATTAAGAGAGTCGAAGAGGTTGATTACTTCAAAAGTATAATCAGTTTCCTTCTTCCAATTTTAGTCTTGGTATTGATTTGGGTTTTCGTCATGAGAAGAATGACTGGAGGCGGTGGTGCTGGTGGTGCTGGTGGACAAATCTTCAACATTGGAAAATCAAAAGCACAAGTATATGACAAAGGTAAATCTACCAATATCACATTCAACGATGTTGCTGGACTAAAAGGTGCTAAAGAAGAGATTGAAGAAATCGTTGACTTCTTGAAAAACCCGACAAAATACACAGAATTAGGGGCTAAAATACCCAAAGGTGCGTTACTCGTCGGCCCTCCGGGAACAGGTAAAACATTATTAGCGAAAGCAGTTGCTGGTGAAGCGAAAGTACCGTTCTTCTCATTATCAGGATCTGATTTCGTGGAGATGTTTGTGGGTGTGGGTGCTTCTCGTGTTCGTGACTTATTTAAACAAGCAAAAGAAAAGGCACCAGCGATTATTTTCATTGATGAAATCGATGCTATTGGTCGTGCTAGAGGAAAGAACAACGGATTTAGTTCAAATGATGAGCGTGAAAACACCTTGAATCAGTTATTGACAGAAATGGATGGTTTCGGAACCAATTCAGGTGTTATCATTTTAGCGGCTACCAATCGTGCCGATGTATTAGATAGCGCTTTAATGCGTGCTGGACGTTTTGACCGTCAGATTTATGTTGATATGCCTGATTTAAATGAGCGTAAGGAAATTTTCCAAGTACATTTAAAGCCTTTGAAACTAAGCGAAAACTTAGACGTTGACTTTTTAGCTAGACAAACACCTGGTTTTTCAGGAGCTGACATTGCGAACATTTGTAACGAAGCAGCATTAATCGCAGCAAGAAAGAAGAAGAAGAGCGTTGAAAAACAAGATTTCTTAGATGCAGTCGATCGTATCATCGGAGGTTTGGAAAAGAAAGATAAAATCATTACACCAGGTGAGAAAAAAGCGATTGCTTATCACGAAGCGGGGCACGCGACTACCTCTTGGTTATTGGAACATGCTCATCCATTAGTGAAGGTTACGATTGTACCACGTGGACGTTCGTTAGGAGCGGCATGGTATTTACCAGAAGAAAGACAAATTACAACGACAGAACAATTATTAGACGATATGTGTTCTGCATTAGGAGGACGTGCTGCTGAACAATTGATATTTGGCAAAATTTCGACAGGTGCTCTGAGTGACTTAGAAAAAGTAACCAAGCAAGCGTATGCTATGGTGAGTATTTACGGACTAAACAGTCGTATTGGAAACATTTCTTTCTACAACTCACAAGGAAATGATACATTCACCAAACCATATTCTGAGGACACAGCCAAAGCAATTGACGAGGAAGTAAGTAAGATGATTGAAGAGCAATATAAGCGTGCTTTAGAGATTCTTTCAGTGAACAAAGATAAACTGACCTTACTAGCAAATAAACTATTGGAAGACGAAGTCATCTTTAAAGAAGATTTAGAAACAATATTTGGAAAGAGACAATGGGGAATTTCGGATGAAAGCATTGAAAGTGCTATTAATTCACAAGCTCCAAATCTAAATACAGACACTACTACTCCTATCGAAGGAGAAAGTACTTCAGAGGGAAATGATTTATAAAATCAACTAGAATCATTCCTATCAGAAAAGCTTTAAGTATATTTGACCCGTTTTGTAATAGAAACGGGTCTTTTTTATTTTAAATTGTGAATAACATAATCGTAAGAACGCTATCAGGAATTGTATTTATATCTATTATCATAGGTAGTATTCTGCTTGGTGCTTCCTATTTGAATACGTGTATGGCACTATTCTCCTTATTAGGATTCTACGAGTTCACCCAATTATTGAAGAAAAAAGAAGTGGAGCTTGCTGCTTTTCCACTCCTTCTTTTGGGGCTAATATTATTCTTCATCTTATTACGATACAACGGCATTTCGTTACCTTTAAAATTACTTTTACTCATTCTTATATTCATCATTTCCTGGTCTATCGAAATTTGGCGAAAACAAGAAAATCCACTTTTGAACGTTGTTTACAGTTCTTTTGGATTACTCTATTGTGTTCTTCCATTTGTAACAATGGCATGGATTAATTCATTAAGAGGTGACTTATATGGTAGTAATTATCTTTTAATCTATTTCTTTTTAATCGTTTGGACCAACGATACATTTGCTTATTTAGCTGGCCGATTTTTTGGTAAAACAAAACTATTTGAACGTATTTCTCCCAAGAAAACATGGGAAGGAGCATTTGGTGGGTTACTATTTAGTGCCATTGCTGGATTTTTAATTGCCTATTTTACAGGATTAGATAGTGTGTTTTGGATTATCGCCTCTCAAATCATTGCATTAGGTGCCGTTATTGGTGACTTATTTGAATCGTTGATTAAACGTAGTTTAAACGCTAAAGATTCGGGGAATGTCATTCCAGGTCACGGTGGAATCTTAGATCGTTTTGATGCCGCTATGTTTGCAGCTCCACTATTTTTAGTTTGGTTTTATTTATATCATTTTATCATTTCATGAAATTACACAGAGAAGGTTATACCATCATTTTTATAGCAGCACTTATTTTAGGAGGACTGTATGTCGGAAATCACTTCTTATATAAAGCAGTTGATATTGCTATTATCTATTGGTTAGTCAATTTAACATTACTTGTTTTCTTTTACTTAGTGATTCAATTTTTCAGAATCCCAAATGTCAACGAAAGCTACACCGATACTGAAATCATTTGTCCTGCAGATGGTAAAATTGTGGTAATCGAAGAAACGATGGAAACCGAATATTTTAATGATAAACGCATTCAGATCTCCATCTTTATGTCTCCATTAAATGTGCATGCGAATTTTAATCCTATTTCTGGTATTGTCAAGTATGTGAAATATCACACGGGATTATTTTTAGTAGCTTGGCATCCAAAATCAAGTACCGACAACGAACGTTCCACATTTGTCGTTGAGCACAGTTCTGGAAAAGAAATACTTTTCAGACAAATTGCAGGAGCTGTTGCACGAAGAATTTGTTATTATGCAAAGGAAGGTCAACTAGTCGAAGCGGGAAAAGAATTTGGATTTATTAAATTTGGCTCAAGAATTGATGTATTTTTGCCTTTAGATACCGAAATCAATGTTAAAATTGGTGATATTGTTAAAGGCCGTATAACACGATTAGGTCAATTTAAATAAAGTTAGTATATTAGTAATTAAATTTGAATTTTATGAAGAAAATAGTTTTAGCATTAGCAGTTGCATTGATGACAGCAACATATTCAGTTTCAACGTATGCTGCAGTATCTTCTACTGTAACTGTTAAGCAGGATGACAAGAAAAAGAAAAAAGCAGAAGAAAAATCTTGTTGCCAAGGTAAGTCAGCTGAAGAAAAAGCAACTTGCGAAAAGAAAAAAGAAGGAAAAGCATGTTGTAGTAAAGAAGGTGCAAAACCAGCTTCTACAACTAAATAATTTATTTTTGAATCAGAGAAAAGCTGACCTTAGGGTTGGCTTTTTTTGTTTCTCAAAGTTTGTATGAGTGAGAATCAGAGCGAGAATCAGAGCGAGAATGAGTGTTGAGAATGAGGTAGATAACACAGAAAGAAGAAAAAGGAACTCAAGAAATTTTTTTTGCGACCTCTGCGCCTTCATAGCGAACTCCGCGGTTAAACAAACAGGGTGAAAGTGAAAACATCATTTTATTTCAGGAGGAAAAGTCTTTTCAAACTTCCGTTTTTGTTCGTGTTTTAGTGCTTCCAAATCATCGGGCACTGACCTCTTCCATCGTTTGTGTGACCATAACCAATAGGCGGGTTCTTTTAAAATAACCGCTTCCAGCATTTTGGTATGCGCTTCTGTAATTTCTCCCCAACGACATTGTTCTGGTTCTTCGGTTATCAATTGCAATTCCATTTGATAATAGCCACGCTTTACTTTTTTTAAATGGTAAAATACCACTGCATGTCCCAATTGATGCGCTAATTGTTCGCAACCAAACAAAACAGCCGTTGGTTGATGTAGAAAAGTCATCCAGTAGGATTTTTTCGCATCTGCGGGAGATTGATCACTGAGAATGAGTGTATTAATAGCTGTATTTTTCCACTTTTCAAAAATAGACTTCGCTTCTTTTGCATGAGTAATCACAATACCAAATCGTGCTCGTTTTCCATTTACTTTTTCATCCCAAAACTTTTGTGAAAGCGGCATTCCAATACCAACAGCTTGATGTGAAAATAACAGGTTGAGTGAAGAAATCACCCATTCCCAATTGTTGTAATGACCAGAAACCAGTAAAACGCTTTTATTTTTTGCATACAATTGCTCCATTATTTCAGGATTCATCACTTGAACGCGTCTAAGCAATTCTTTCTTGGACATGGACAGATTCTTGATACTTTCGGCTAATAAATCTGTAAAATGGCGGTAAAAAGCGTGCCTCAACTTTTTTATTTCATTATTCGATTTCTCAGGAAAAGAATTTCGTAAGTTAGAATCAATGACTTTCTTACGATAGGGAAAAACCGTTAAAAGCAATAAATACATAAAGTCCGAGAACAGATAAATAATTCCCAAAGGAAGCAAAGACAAGGGATACACAAATAGATAATATGCTATTGCTGCCATTATTTATATTTATTTTTCCAATGATGATTGATAAATTCTTTGGCTTCCTGTTCGCGCTTACTACTCCCTGGATCAAAAAAATTCGTTCCTTCAATTTCGCTGGGCAAAAACTCTTGTTCTGCAAAATTACCCGGAAAATCATGTGAGTATTTGTAGCCATCACCATAGCCTAATTCATTCATCAATTTAGTGGGCGCATTTCGTAAGTGCAAAGGCACCGATAAATCACCCGTTTTTTCGACTAACGATTGTGCCTTTCCTATTGCTAAATAAGAAGCATTTCCTTTTGGTGAGGTCGCTAAATAAATGACACATTGAGAAAGTATAATACGACTTTCAGGCCAACCAATTTTGGATACGGCGTCGAAAGTGGTATTGGCAATCAATAAGGCGTTTGGATTCGCTAAACCAATATCTTCACTCGCAGAAATGATTAATCTTCGTGCAATGAATTTCGGATCTTCTCCACCCGCAATCATACGCGCTAACCAATATACCGCTGCATTTGGATCACTTCCACGAATAGATTTGATAAACGCTGAGATAATATCGTAATGTTGCTCACCATCTTTATCATAGGTCGCCAGTGATTTCTGTGCTACTTTTCCGACTAATTCGTTTGTGATGACAATTTTATCTTCCTTTTGTGTGACATTCACGATAATCTCAAAAACATTCAACAATTTTCGAGCATCTCCACCAGAAATCGCTAAAAGTGCTTCTGTTTCTTGTAATTCAATCTTTTTCTTGGATAAAAAAGCATCTTTTTCAATCGCTCTTTTGAGCAAATCAATCAATTCTTCCTTGGAATGATGTTTTAAAGTATACACCTGACAGCGTGAAAGCAAGGCCGAAATAACTTCAAAAGAAGGATTTTCGGTTGTCGCGCCAATAAGTGTTACTGTACCTTTTTCTACTGCGCCGAGTAGTGAATCTTGTTGCGACTTTGAAAAACGGTGAATTTCATCTATAAAAAGAATGGGACTATCTTGAGAGAACATATTCGATTGTTCTACTTTATGAATGATTTCTCGCACTTCTTTAACACCAGAAGAAATAGCAGAAAGTGTGAATATTTCTCGCTTTAAAGTATTTGCTAATAAGAACGCAAGTGTCGTTTTTCCAACACCAGGCGGACCCCACAAAATCATCGAGGGAATCATTTTTGCATCAATAGCAAAACGCAACGAAGCATTGGATCCCAACAAATGAGATTGACCAATATAATCATCCAAAGTAAGCGGTCGCATTCGCTCTGCCAATGGTGTATTTGCTTGATGTTGCATGTAGATGTACTAATTTATACAAAAATATAAAGTTAAACAGATTTTTGTCGTTAATAAACATTTCATAAATAAAAACTCCTATAATTGATAAAAAGAAAAGGGAATTTATTCATTTACCTATAGGGTTTACCAAAATATGCTCGTATATTTACGAAAAAATAGCCCTTAAACCATGAAAAGCACCTTATTAATTGTTCCTCATGATTTTACGTCTGTCGGACAGAAAGCATTAGAGTACGCCATTTATATTGGTAAAAAGATGGATGTTGAAATTCAACTCGTTCATATTGTAGCCAAAAATTCGCAAATCGACGACGCAAAACAAAAGTTGAATGCCATCATTGCAGCACTTCCAAGCTATTCTAGCATTCAATTTTCTAGTGATGTTATCATCGGTAATATTTTCTCAGATATTGGAAAATATGCAGAAGACAATAAAGCGTTATTAGTCATTATGGGAACACATGGTATGAAAGGTGCTCAACGTATTTTTGGTAGTTTTGCCATGAAAGTAATCGACAGTACAAATGTGCCGTTTTTAATCGTTCAAGAAGATACTATTTTAACCGATATAAAGCATATTTCAGCCTTCATTGATACCAATAATGAGAGTATTCAAATTACAGGTATTAGCTCTTACATAAGTGCTATTCTTGGAGCCAAAGTATCTATCCTGTATGAAAAAGTTACAGATATCGCTTTCAAAAACAGAATCAATATTCATAAAGGAATTATGAAAGATGCTTTTGAAAAAGTAGGCGCAGAATTTGAATTTGTAGAACTTGATGAAAATAAATCGACGCTGGAAAATATCAATAATTTCATGGACACAAGTGATTCAGATATGATCGCCATTTCAAATTACTCCGAATCTTTATTCAAACAATTTGATACATTTTCTCAAAATCTAATCACCAACAAACTCAATAAACCGTGTTTAATCATTAACGCGATGTCAACGTCTAAATCCTATTTTTAATGTACCTCGGACAAAATAATAAACTTACCATACAACGTTTCGCTCCTCCTGGTGCCTATTTAGTAGATGACGAAGGCGAAGAAGTCTTAATGCCAAATAGATATGTAACTGAAAGTCATTATATTGGAGATGAAATAGACGTTTACATTTACAAAGATTCGGAAGAACGATTAGTCGCAGTAACGGATTATCCATATATTGATTTATTTGGTTTTGCCTATCTAAAATGTACCGATGTGACTCATATTGGCGCGTTTGTCGATTGGGGATTGGAGAAAGAATTATTTATTCCATATCGCGAACAAGCCGTTAAATTAGAAGAAGGAAAATCCTATATCGTTTTTCTTGGAATTGATGACGCTACACAACGTCTTTTTGGAAGTACAAAATACTATAATTACTTCGACAACGAGCACATTTTGATTGAAATCGGTCAAGAAGTAGATTTATTAATCGCTGGTTATTCCGATTTAGGTGTTAAAGTCATTATCAACAATACCTATGAGGGTTTGATATTCAAAAATCAAATTATCAAGGATTTACCAATAGGAACAAAAACAACCGGTTTTGTCAAATTCATTCGTCCTGATGGAAAAATTGATGTCGTTCTCGAACGTCAAGGTCGCCAGAAGATTGAAAATCACGCACAAACGATATTGGACTATTTGGAGAAAAATGGAGGTGTTTCTAAAATCACTGAAAAGTCAAGTCCAGATGACATTCGAGCAACATTTGAAATGAGTAAAAAGACGTTTAAACAGACGTTGGGCGATTTATATAAACAGCGAAAGATTAGTTTGTCAGCGGAAGAAATTCGGTTGGTGTGAGGTGAAAAATCGAAAACTCAATCGTTAGTCTCATTAAATGGCGTATTGTATCTATATTCAAAGACATGCCGCAAAAATCTCACGAGATGAATGGGTAAAATATATCAAAGAAGATGCTGATTTTGAGCTCATAAATAATTTTAAAGCTGAACTGGAGACAGGTCATACATTAGTTACAGAAATTCCGTATGCTGGACTATGGAAAAAAGAAATTCCATTTGTTTATGTTCCCGAAAGTGGGCATATATGTGTTTATAATCCAGACATTAATGTCATCGAAAAGATGATTACTATATCCAAAAAAATGAATGCTATCGTTATTGGCGAGGAGGATGAACTATATGATGACGAGTTTATAAAAAAAGAAAAGCATAAGCCACGCGTTAATTGGGAAGATTATAAAAATCTCTCTATTAAACTTTACAATCCCAATAAAAAATGGTGGCAATTCTGGAAGAAAGGAACGCATTTGTAACTCTTTTATGAAATCAAATGGATTTATTCAACAATGAAATAGACAACACTCAAAACCTACTTCCTTGTGATGGAACGGTCAATTATTATGGTCAAATTTTCAATTCACAAGAAGCGGGTAACTATTTAGAAATCTTACTTTCGACCATTGAATGGAAAAATGATGAAGCCGTTATTTTTGGAAAACGGATTATTACCAAGCGAAAAGTAGCGTGGTATGGTGACACTAATTTCAGTTACACCTATTCTAACACGACCAAACAAGCATTATCTTGGACCAAAGAATTACTAGAACTGAAAACGATGGTCGAACAACACACCGGTGAACAGTTTAATTCTTGCTTGCTTAATTTATACCACAACGGTTCTGAAGGAATGGCGTGGCATAGCGATGCTGAAAAAGATTTGAAAAAAAATGGTGCCATCGCTTCATTAAGTTTTGGAGCAGAACGGAAATTTGCCTTCAAACATAAAACCACCAATGAAACTGTTTCTTTTATCCTTCAACATGGAAGTTTATTGGTGATGAAAGATGATACACAAACGAACTGGTTACATAGATTACCACCAACAACAGTCATTAAAACACTGAGAGTTAATTTAACCTTTAGGAGTATTGTTTTGTGATTTTGGCTTATCTTCAAAAAAAATAGTTTACTTTAGAAGTCAGCATATTAATCTGCTGAAAACAGATATTTATAATGATTATAAAGGTTAAAAATTGTATTTTACTAGTGATTTTATTACTGCCTAGCCTTACAAAAGCCCAACATGACTCACTCATAACCAATAGATTGAACGTTAGAATGGCACCTCTCTCGTTTATTGATTTCTACAGTGGATCATGTTATAAGTTAGGTTTCGAAGTCCGAACTTTTAGACAATTTTCCATAACAGGTGATTTCGGAGGTTATTTTAGAAATTTTAATGGTTTCAAAAATTTTTCAGGATACAATGTGGACATTGGCTTGCGATATTATCTAAACAAGAACTATATAAACCAACGATTCTATTTGATGTTAAACTATTTTTATAAAAATCAAGGATTTGATTTCACTTATTTCGTACAAGAAGAAACCGCCAATAAGACTGAATTTCGAACTCAAAAATATGTCACCTGTATGAATGTGAATTTTGGTTGGCTAAAGCTATATAAAAATCGATTTGTACTCGATTTATTTGCTGGAATAGGCGTGCGATATAAAAAAGTAAATTCAACACTTTCTGAACAAAAATTTCAAACAGGAAATGTATATAGTGATTCTCAGTCTTTATTTTTCGTGTTAACGCCAGGGAAATTTATTTATCCCAATATAAATGTTGGACTTCGAATCGGCTTACGATTATTTTAAAAAAATAAACAGTAGATTTAAGCTTCTCTATAACGATTGCTAAAAATGAAATACGCATTATTCCTATTCATACTTTTCTTTACTTTCTTGACTTTTGGACAAGGAAAAAATGACACTATTAAAGTTATTGCAGTACTTATATCTCATGGTCAAGGAAGTAAAATTTACATTGCCAAATACAAAGTATTAAAAGTCATCAAAGGAGCTTTATCAAATGACACCATAGATGTTGGTTATTCATTCTATACTGAATACCAAAACTCACCAGATACCGCATTATTAAATTTGACAACATATACAGTAGATACAACGGTAAAAGACTATTACATTTTTAGGGACTATGATGCAAAAAAAGGAATTGAAACCGTTCAAATATCAACAGTAAACTTTGATTATTGGGAGAGTTGTGAAAAAGGAGATAAAGCCTGTAAACCACTAACGTTTACCCGAAATCCAACAACAAAGAATTGGTTTTTATTGATGCCTTGCGGAGGAACAGCAACAATAGTGACTCTATCAATGCAAAAAGGAATTCCAACAGAAAATGAAATTCTTCAAAAATATGAATTGACTCACTCCGAATGTCCTCCATTTTTTGACTTAACCAATTTAGCAGACGGAAACTATTTCGCTTATTTGTTCTCTTGTGGACTTGGCGGACAAATAGAAATTAAGTTGACGTCAGAGAAATAACTTTTCAGGACTTATTTATACACTTTGTGACAAAAAAAGTAGAATACTAAATTTTTTTCTTTTACGTTGTAAACTATACTAACATAAAACATCATGGAAACCCCTTTTAACATAAAGACTCCTTGTTCTGAGAATTGGGAAACGATGAAAATTGGTATCAATGCTCGATTTTGTGATAATTGTAAAAAGAACGCAATTATTTTTACGAACAAAGAAAAAGATTAAATTTATGGTAGCAGATTATATCTAATGAAAAATAAATTCATAAAAACATATTTGATACTCGGGTTCATCTTTCTTTTCTTTACAAGCTGTAAGTTAAACCATTCAGATAGTGCCAGTTTTTCAAATAAACCTGTCTATGATCTAGAAGTCGGTGATACATTGCTAATTTACTATAGTACAAATTCTTGTTGTGCGTATTGTGCACCGAACCAATTCGAACTCGAACATTTAACATTTATCGAAGACAGGTTAATAATTCCTTATCCAGCTGAATGTGATGGTTGCGATTACACGTCAGCACTAGTATTTATTGCTCAGAGTAAAGGAAAAGACACACTATTAGGTAAATTGGAAGATCTTGCAACACCTTGTGAAGATACGTTGAAAGATTTCAATTTTTACATTGTGAATATCCGATAGAGATATCGAATTTTGTTGCAGATAATAACTAGTCAAAAAACATCACTCTTTTCTTATTTATAAAAAGTAATCTATCTAACAGGCAAAACTCTTACTTTTATATCCAACATACATAGTATATAATTGCATTTATTACATTGAAAGACAAGTTAGAATCCGTTAAAACAAATACGCATTGAAAAGTACTCAGAACGAAGTATTTTATTGGACTATTTGTCAAGAATGTCAA
>JBEBRN010000023.1:0-39870 GCA_040394775.1 Taishania pollutisoli | reverse complement strand
TCATATCATTTTTTTAACCGCAATCACGCTAAGTTTTCGCAAAGTTCGCAAAGGGGTTTCGTTGTTTCTTTGCGAACTTTGCGCCTTCATTGCGCTCTTGGCGGTTAAAAATCAACCCTAATAATTCAGAAACATAACTCTTAGTTAGTCTTCGGAATCTGATTCATTGCTGCTTCGACTTCTTGAGTAAGCTTGATGAAATCTTCTACACTTAATTGTTCTGGACGCTTAGTTAAGTATTCACTTTCAAAAGGTTGTTTACCCACAAATAATTTAATCGTATTACGGATCATCTTACGTCGTTGACTAAAGCAACCTTTGACTACCCGAATGTATAATTTTTCATTACAAGGCAGTTGAGTTCGGCTATTTCTCGTTAAACGAATAACTCCCGATTTAACTTTTGGTGGTGGATTAAAAACATGTTCGTCTACAGTAAAACAGTATTTAATATCGTAATAGGTTTGAAGTAAAACACTGATAATTCCGTACACTTTTGAGCCTTCTTTTTCGGCAATTCGTTCCGCTACTTCCTTTTGGAACATGCCCATTATTTCGGGAATCTGATCTTTATATTCTACACAACGAAATAGAATTTGACTCGAAATATTGTACGGGAAATTTCCAACAACCGCAAAAGGTGTATCGCCATAAATGGTTTTAAAGTCATACTTTAAAAAATCGCCATCGATAATCTTACCATGTAATTGCGGAAAATGTTCATTGAGATACACAACTGATTCTCTATCAACTTCCATCACGTGGACATCTAACGACTCGTCTTCCAATAAAAACTGTGTCATCGCTCCCATACCAGGACCGACTTCTAACACTTGCTTGCATCCTTGATGTGAGCCAAATTGTTGCGCAATTTTGCGGCTGACATTCATATCTTTTAAGAAATGCTGTCCTAATGCCTTTTTAGCTTTAACCTGCATCGTGAGTAAAGTGGTCTAAAACGGTTAATGTTGTTCTAAAAGCGGCAAATTTACCATTGAAACGAGCAACGTGATCTTTTTGTAATTCTTTCGCAAAATTCAATTGATATTCTTGGTATTTTTCTTCTGAAGGCAATAAATACATCACAGAATAAGTGACACCTTGCTCCTCTTCACCATGCACACGTGATAATTTACACTCAATAAAGCAGTTCGTTGCTAGCACCTCTTTAATATGAATTTCCTTCATATATTGAAGCCACTCTTGCTCGACTTGAGGATCTAAACTTACCGTAACATTATATAAAAACATCGCTTACTATTATTTTAAAATTCGATTAGATACTTTCCAATACTTTGAAAAACATATCTTTTTTGGCTGGACTCAAAGGTACTTCAGAACCATCTTTCATCACGACACTTCCACCATTTTTCTTGTCAAATCGATTCACATAATTAAGATTAACTAAATGCGATTGTTGCACACGGTAAAATTGACTACCTGATAAGAGCGTCTCGTATTCCTTTAATGTCTTTGATACTAGAATTTTCTTACCATCATTTAAGAAGAACGAAGTATAGTTTCTATCTGCTTCGCAACGAATAATATTATCTAAATCAACAATATGAACACTTTCATGCGTTTTTAATACTAATTTTTTACGCGTTGAACTCTGAATATTATGATTTAACGTTTCTAGTTGTTTAGAATCCACTCGTTTATCGATAGTTTCAATTGCTTTAGTTAGTGACCGGCGTAATTCATCACTATCAATCGGTTTTAACACATAATCCAGCGCGCTGAATTTAATCGCTTTTAAGGCGTATTCTTCAAAGGCAGTGACGAAAATAACTTCAAAGTTGCGTTCTTCTAAAGAATTTAAAAGATCAAATCCAGTTCCGTCAGGCATTTGAATATCTAACATCACTAAATCCGGCTGAATTTCATGGATGGCTTGAATACCCGATTGTACATTTTCACCAATTGGAAAACATTCAATGTCAAATCCAAAAGAGTCAATCATTTTGGCGATCATATCGCGTGTTCTTTTTTCGTCGTCTATTATTAAAACTTTCATAAAGTTGTGTGTTATACTAAATTTTTTAAAAATGGTATTGTAATTGTCACTACGGTTCCTGATTTATTTTCTTTGTCGAAATCTTCAAAAATCAGTTTTCCGTCTGTTTTATATTTCTTGTTCAGACTATCAATTCTATCTTTCGTAATACCAATCGCCATACTTTTATGTTCATCCGTTTTCTTGAATAATTCTGAAGCTCTCTTACGACCAATTCCATTGTCTATTACTTTAATTTCTAGTAATTTATCTGACAGTCGATTAAAGGTAATGTTGATAAATCCATCATCCCTCAAATGTAATTGACCATGTTCAATCGCATTTTCAATAAACGGCTGAGTAATCATTGGTGGAATCATCACTTCCTCTATTAACATATTTTCATCTGTAAAGATATTAAAATTAAAACGATCTTCGAAGCGCAGCTTTTGAACACTTAAATATTTATCCAAAATTTCATGCTCAATTTCCATTGGAATAAATTCTTTCGAAGAGTTCTCAAGTATAAGACGCATTAATTTAGAAAAGTTGACTAAAAACTTGGTAGAATTTTTTGTGTCGTTATCATAGATGTAACTTTGAATCACTGACATGGCATTAAAAACAAAATGTGGATTCATCTGTGTCCGTAATAAAGTTTGGTTCATCTCTGCTTCTCGCTGACTTTGCTGGATGAGATTTTGATTCCATTTGAAGAAAACAATAATTCCTCCTGACAACATCAATCCTAAAAACCCGATGATAATATAGGTCTTTAAATTATTCCTCAGTTTAACATTTTCCAACATGGTAGTCGTATATTCTTTTTGTTTTAACTGTGTTTTAATAGAATCCGACTGGAGGGTAATTAAACGTTCTCTTTCATCTGACTTCCCTTTTTGCTGAACTAATAATAAGTTAGATTGAATGTTAGCTACCTGAAGGCTGTCCTTAAGATTAACATATTGATTTAAAACATCATACGCCTTAATTTTATTGCCTTGTAATTCATAAATTTTCACCATCTTTCGCAATAAATAGGTGCTTTCAGTATATTCATTTAAGGAAATGAGTAAACTTCTAGACTTCTCTAAATATGTCAAGGCTTTATCATACTTTTTTTGATTCATGAGCACGTCGGCTAACTGCTGGTAGACATTCTGAATACCATAGATATTTCCTATCTTTTCATACTCAACAATCGCATTATTAAATTTCTGTAATGCTGTTGCATATTCGTTTTCTGATAGTGCTATTTTTCCATCAATTTCTGATATAATGGCTAAAAGATCGGAGTCATTATTAATTTCATCTTTGAGTTGCTGTAACCTATTTTTATCTTCTTTATTAAATTTTGACTTCAATTTTAACTCAAAGAGTGTAACATAATTCACTCCTCTCTGGAAATTGATTTTTTGAGCAGCTCTTTTAGCTTGGAAAATATTCAACTTCATCTCTGCAAAATTCATATGCTTTGAATTTACCGTCAAAAGAATTAAATCAACTTTGAATTTTCCATATTCATAGTTATTCTCCATTGCCATTTGCAAGGCCAAATACGCCTTTGACAAACTTACTTCATCATTCTTTATTCTTCCATAAATATACGCTTGATCAATAACTACATCTATTAATTTATTCTTATCCGTTTGTTTACGAGCATTTGATAATGCTAAATTCATATAATAAACAGATGAGTCTCGCTGATTCAAATTACTCTTATGACTTGCAATCAAGCTATAAATAGATGCTAAAGATGAATAATCTCTTTTGCGTTTTAATTGGTTAATTTTCGAATACAGTCCAGCTTCAAATCCAAATTCATCACGGAGATAAAGCATCGTCTTCAAATAACGAATATAAATTAGTGATTTAATCGCAACATCATCAAAAAGAATTTCTTGTGACTTTAGTTGAAGTCCTATTTCCTTCATTGAATTGATGTCATTATGCATCTCATAAATATCAAACAGTAGTAGTTGATACAACAACATAGCACTATCGTTATCCGCTGATGTTGTTGCATACTTCTGTTCTACAATAGCCTTAGTATTTGCAACATCAGTATATAGTTTTTCTTGATAATAGGAATAGTTAGTCCAAAATGAATTTTTCTCCTTCGCTTGACTAAAGGAAAATGAAATTGCGAAAGCAATCGTTAGGGTAAAAAGAAACTTTTTGATTAACATGCGATGTTAAAAATACAAAAAGTTTAGAGATTGTAATTAAAGATTAGAGCAGTGGCGTATTATTCTGAAAGTTATCCGGATATTAATAGTATTTCTAGCTAAAAATTCTTTTCTTCGTAGAGAAAATGCAGCAATGAAATTCATATATATAGGTATATTATTGTTAGTAGCGGAAATCTCTTTTTCGCAACTAAAAGGAAAGCAGGAAGGATGGTATCAAGGTGAAACCAAGGATTTTGTATTGTACCAAAACATTTTAGATATAAAAGAAAAAGATGATTTCATTGATGTTGAAGCACTCAAAGTATGCCTTTACCTAAAAGGAAATACGTATGAATTGAGAGTAGGAGATCATACTATTAGTGGCTCATTAGAAACTAAAGAAATAAATAAACGAGAAATCAGTTTAGTATTAAAATCAACCGATTTTGGATCTTTTACTGTGGTACTAAATAAGCGAAAAAAATATGCTGTTTTAATGGGTAAATCACAACAATCATCTACATTACTCAACAAGTTAAAGAAGAAAGAATCGTGTGATTAGTGATTAATTGTTGGTAGTCTTTCTGGTTCGTGTTTATGCTTGAAGAAGATAGCAAATAAAACAGTCACCACTAATGCATAGGCAGCAAAACTCATCCAAATTCCCGGCCAATCTCTCATAGTTACCACTTCTGAAAGATGTGAATTTTCCATTATTTCAACTCCTTTCTTTTCTAACATTTTAAGAAAATATCCATTATCGATTGTGGTCTCCAAATAGTTAGCTAATCCTTTTGCTGTTTCAAACTTCAACATAAAGAATCGATCTATCAACCAACCTGACAACAAGCTCCCTAAAATTGCTCCAAAACCATTCGTCATCATCATAAAAATACCCTGAGCGCTAGAACGATATTTCTTTTCAACTGTTGTGTCGACAAAAAGAGAACCACTGACATTGAAAAAATCGAACGCCATTCCGTAAACAACACACGACATCACAATCAGAATTAATCCATTTCCTGGATCTCCCAATCCAAAGAAAGCAAAACGTAACACCCAAGCCACCAACGAAATGAGCATGACTTTTTTAATTCCAAATTTTTTCAAGAAGAATGGGATGGCTAAAATAAATACGGTCTCAGAAATTTGTGATATTGACATGATAATAGTCGAATACTTCACCACAAATGAAGTCGCATATTTCGGGAAATTCTCAAATTCACTCAGAAACACATCTCCAAAAGCATTTGTTAATTGCAATGCTCCACCCAAAAACATGGAGAAAAGAAAAAACAAGGCCATCTTTTTATCTTTAAATAACTTGAAGGCGTCCAATCCAAAAAGGTGAACTAAAGAAGTGTTTTCTCGTATACTTTTTGACGGTGGACACTTAGGTATTGAAAAACTATAAATACCCAAGATAATCGCAGCAATAGCACCATTGTAAAATTGTCCTACCGATGCTTTGGCTCCAATCAAGTTCGTCACCCACATGGCAACAATAAATCCGATTGTTCCCCATACACGTATCGGCGGAAAATCTTTAATAATATCGAAATGATTATTTTTGAGTACGGTATACGAAACCGAATTATTTAACGCTATTGTCGGCATGTAAAAGACCATAGCTAATAGCATCACCCAGAAGAACATTTGTGGATCATTGATGGTGGAAAGATAAAATAACGCCAATCCGTATGCGACGTGAAATACTCCATTTAGACGTTCCGCATTCACCCATTTATCTGCAATAATGCCCGCCAATGTAGGCATAAAAAGTGATGCGATTCCCATCGTTGAAAAAATCACTCCGAAATAAGTAGCATCCCATCCTTTAGTGCCAAACCAATAATTAGCAATGGTTATCAACCAAGCTCCCCAAGCATAAAACTGAAGGAAATTGAGTAGAGTTAGTCGAAGTTTTAGGTTCATAGAGACTATTGTTGAGCGTTTCTTCTATTAATTTCATCTCTAATTTTGGAAGCCGTTTCATACTCTTCGTTCTCCAAAGACTTATCTAATAATTCTTGTAATTGCTCTAAATTCATATCTGAATGATCTGAATCACTACTTTTTGAAGTCTCCACCTCAGGAATTGTTTTATTATCTACTCCCGTCTCATCTGCATCTTCCATTAAAATTCCGGCACTATCCATAATCTTTTCTAGCGTAAAGATTGGGCACTTAAAACGAACAGCAATCGCGATAGCATCCGATGTGCGAGCATCAATCATAAAGATACGTCCTTCTTGTTGAAATACTAACTTCGCATGGAAAATGCCTTCATTTAGCTCGTCTATAAATACTTCAGTTAAATTAATATCGAATGATGTTGCAATCGTTTTAAATAAATCATGTGTTAAAGGACGATTGGGAACCATTTTTTCTAATTCAATAGCAATAGCTTGGGCTTCATAAGAACCAATGATAATTGGTAATTTTCTGGTTCCATCCTTTTCAGAAAGCAACAGAACGTATGCGCCAGATTGTGTTTGGCTATATGATAATCCTATAATTTCTAATTGTACTTTATCCATTATGTGCGTGAAGAATCTATTAAAAAATCAAAAAGAGAGTATAAATACCTCAGTATGTATTTGTGATAAAAGTAAGAAAAGTATTTTGAAGTGAGCCCCTTGTTCGTAAAAATTCAGATCCTAAAACGAAAATGATTTTAAAAACATTTAATTCAATAATTAATTCTGTTATCTTCGTTTGAAAATCGTGTAACGCAGTATTGAATTATAGTGAAAGGCGAAAACTACAAAATACGTTATGAAAAAACCAAAACATACTAAAAAACAAACAAGAGCAGTCGTTTTAGAAATAAATGAGACCGAAAAATGGATAAAACACTTTAAATGGATTTTATTCTCACTTGCTTTTCTTCTGTATGCAAACACCTTTCAAAATGGGTACAACATGGATGACACATTGGTGACTCAAAATCACCCGTTAACATCACAAGGATTAGAAGCTATTGGAGAAATATTCACCTCGCCTTATTATCAAGATGACATGGGATATGCCTATGGTTATCGTCCAATTGTTCATGTCTCTTTTGCTATTGAACATACTTTTTTTGGTGAAAATCCTAAAGTAGGACATTTAATTAACACATTACTTTTTGCTTTTAGTTGTCTTTTACTTCTAAAGTTTCTATTTCGATTAAACAAAAATGAACTAAGCACTTGGATTGTTGTTGCTACGCTACTATTTGCAGTTCATCCAATCCATACCGAAGTCGTCGCCAGTTTGAAAAATAGAGATGAATTGTTAGCCTTTCTATTTTCTATTGCAGCGGGTATAAGCATGATTGCTTTCTTTGATAAAAAGAAATGGTTATCGCTTTTTTGGGCTTTGCTATTTTTCACCGCAGCGATGCTTTCTAAGAAAAGTGCCTTTCCAATGCTATTTATTCTTACTACTGGCTGGGTATTACTACGTGAAATAGACTTTAAACGATTGGTAATTTTCTTAATTACACTATCTATTCCTTCTATTCTTATTGCTGCTGATATGGAAATGAGTAAAATTATTCCTTTATTTGCTGCGTCAGCTACTTTTTTAGGTTTTGTTTATTTCCTTTTTGTCAGGAAGATAAAATTAAATAGCGATTTCTTTTCTTCTTATTATACCGTTAGTTTCATCACACTTTTATTACTTGTATTCGCTTATTACACCACGAATCCTATCACACTTATTCTAACACTCATCTATTTCGCGTATTGCTATTCAAAAAATCCTACATTCTTGCTATATGTAGTACCGTTAGCGCTTTTTGGATTTTATTTTACACTAGAATATAATAAGGTTATTGCTTTGTCCATTTTACTTTTTACTGGTTATCAAATTTTTGAAAATTTCAATGATAGAAAAAAATTATATTTTTCAATTATCTGTTTTTTATGTGGAATAGCTTTACAACTTTTTGATCATCCTCTGATAAGTATAGTACTATTAATTGTTTTTCCGTTTATAGCATGGATTTCAAAAAAATACCCATTAATCACTTTATTCATTCTAATAATTGAAGTATTCGTCGTATATTATTTGGATTTTGGAACTTTTGCTGTCTTATTTTTCATGCTACCTAGTATAGGAATTATTGTTTCAAAATATTTACCTTCTATATCTAAATCGTTCATAATCATTGCAGGAATAGCAGTTCTAATAACCATAGACAACTCAGATGAATATCATTTACTAGAAAGTATTCATGCGTTAAAACCCACTCAATCCGAAAACATCATTGATAAAGTGATGGCAAAGACAGAAGCTTTTGAAAATACCAACTTTTTAAAAGAAGGACGATCTTTACAACCTATCGAAAACACCTTGGTGTTACCTCATACTAAATCAGAAACAATTGCGACAGGCTTTTCTACATTAGGAGAATATTTCCGCTTAATGATATATCCAAATGAATTGTCATTTTATTACGGTTACGCTAAAACTAAAACGGAAAATTTAAGTAATCCATGGGTTTGGGGCTATATTATAATTCATAGTATTCTGCTATTTATCGGAGTATGGTTTATCCGCAAAAAGCCCATTATCAGTTTCGGTGTATTTTGGTATTTTGGATCAATTCTCTTGTTTAGCAATTGGGTAGAATTAGTAGCCGGAATGGTCGGTGAACGTTTAGCTTTCGGTGCATCTGCGGGTTTCTGTATACTAATTGGAGGAATTGTAGCCCTGTTAAGTAAGAGCTTTAACATTAGAAAGCCAAAAGCGCTAGAATGGAGTTTAATTGTGATATTATGTCTATTAGCTCTCAGAACTATTTCAAGAAATAACGATTGGGAAAATACATATACTTTAATGACGCACGATATTAAACACCTACAAAATTCGGCACAAGCAAATAATTTATTGGCGAGTAGTATGATGAGCTATTCTATGGAAAATCCTGAATTAACGATGTCTGAGCGAATAGACTTACAACGAAAGTCAATCACCTATTTTGATAAAGCTATTGAAGTTTGGCCAGGTTTCTTTAACGCAGCTTTCGATAAAGGTAGAGCTGCGATGATTGTAGGTGATACGGCTCTTGCAATCACAGGATTTGAAAAGGCAGTGGAAATAGGAAATCCAAATTATCTCTTTCCATATTATCAATTACAAGATTTATACTTTATAAGAAAAGAAAACGATAAATACTTAAAAATTAACAAGCAACTCATCATTCTAGACTCATTAAATCCAAAAATTTACGGCCATTTAGCTAATTCGTATTTTATATTAAAAGATATTGATAGTGCAGAAATCGTACTACAAGAAGCGGTAGAGAAGTTTCCAAAAGATAATGATTTGAGATTAAACTTAGATAAAGTAAAACAACTGAAAAGTACGAAATGAAATCAATAAAATTCGCGCAATCAACTGTCATCTTCTAATAATTTGGTAATTTTACTCTCTTCCAATGAAGAATAGAATCATAATTTTTGCTCCCTACCCTAGAGATGAGGCTCCTTCTCAGCGCTTTCGTTTTGAACAATATCTAGAGCTCATTGAAAAAGATGGTTACGAGATAGTATATGCGGCTTTTTTATCTAAAAAGGAATGGAGCCTACTATACAAAGAAGGGTATTTCTTCCAAAAAATCATGGGCGTTTGGAAAAGCTTTTTTAGACGATGGATGACTTTATTTAAGTTAAAAAAATCGGATATTATATTTGTTCATCGTGAAATGGCTCATGTGGGGCCACCTATTTTTGAATGGATTGTTGCTAAAATTATGAGACGAAAATACATCTATGATTTTGATGATGCCATTTGGTTACCTAATTTCAGCCTAGCTAATTCAAAGATACAAGGATTAAAGATGTATTGGAAAGTGAAGTACTGTATCAAGTGGGCACATACTGTTACTGCTGGAAATAATTTTCTAGCAGATTATGCGCGACAATTTAATGGTAATGTTAATATTATTCCAACAACAATAGACTTAGAAAACTATCATAATCTCCTTACTGATTACAGTCATTCACCTATTGTTATCGGTTGGACAGGAACACATACTACCATGCGTTATTTAGACGAAATTATTCCTGTTTTACAAGAATTAGAAAAGAAATATGACTTTATTTTCCAAGTTATCTCTAATCAAGCTCCAAAGTTTGATTTAAAATCCCTACGGTTTGTTAAATGGAATAAGGAAACTGAAATTAAAGATTTAGCTAGCATACAAATTGGTGTCATGCCTTTAACCGAAGATAAATGGTCAGAAGGAAAATGCGGGTTTAAAGCATTGCAATACATGGCCTTAGGAATCCCTGTGGTCATTTCACCTGTGGGCGTTAATACAAAAATTGTTCAAGACGGAGAGAATGGGTATTTAGTAACCAATCCCGAAGAATGGAAACAACGATTAATAGCTTTGTTAGAAGATAAAAATCTTCGAGAAAGAATAGGCGAAGCTGGTCGAAAAACTATTCTTGACGATTATTCTGTTACTGCGAATTATAAGAAATATATAGACGCAATTGAAGGCTTAAAATAGCTTGTTAAATGAAAATACAAAAGCCGATGAAGATTATCTCCATCGGCTTTTTAGTTAATATCTATCATCCTCTTTAAAGGAAGTTCAATGTAAATTAGTTATTCAAAGCTTCGGCTCCACCTACAATCTCTAAGATTTCGTTGGTAATCGCAGCTTGTCTCGCTTTGTTATAGCTAATCGTTAATGCACGTTTCAATTCTGATGCGTTATCCGTAGCTTTATTCATGGCAATCATTCGAGCACCATGCTCAGAAGCGTGAGAATCTAAAAGTGCTTTGTACAATTGCGTTCTTAGTGATTTAGGAATCAAATCCTCCACAATTTCCTTTTTAGAAGGCTCATAGATGTAATCACCTGTAGAAGCAGCGTTATCTTCTTTTACAGTCGGTAAAATTGGCAAAAATTGCTCATTCATGACTACTTGAGTTGCTGCGTTCACAAATTGATTATAGAGGATGACTACTTTATCAAATTTCTTTGACATAAATCCATCCATTGCGAAATCTGCAATTGTTGCAGCATTCTTAAAAGTGAAATCAGCATAGAAATCGTCCACTCCTAATGAAGCAGTAGTAATTGTTTGACGAGTGTTTTTCACAGCATCAAAGATTTTCTTTCCAATCGGTAAAACAGTCACATTCTTATCAGCATATTCAGTTGCTAATAAACGATTCACTTTCTTAATGATATTGTTATTAAAACCACCACACAAACCTCTATTAGAAGAAATCGCGATAATCAAGATATTTTGTTCCTCTCTTTGATCAGAATAACCATTTTCAGATAAGTCTAAAGTCGAACTCACACTTTGTAAAATCTCCGTTAACTTATCGGAATAAGGTCTCATTCGATGAATAGCATTTTGAGCTCTTTTCAACTTTGCTGCAGAAACCATCTTCATAGCAGAAGTAATCTGCATGGTCGATCCAACCGAGGCTATTCTATTACGTATTTCTTTTAAATTTGCCATCTTTTTAAATGATAAATGATGTTATAAAATTAAGAGCAGTAACTACTACTATCAATTCAAATAGCTCTTCATTTAACTATTTTAATTTTAATATTTTCCAGCAATCTCTTTCGCTACTTTTGCTAATACGTCTGTCAAAGAATCATCGTATTTACCAGCTCTCAGAGCAGCTAATGTATCAGCATGCTTGCTTTCTAGGTAATTCAAGTATTCTTTTTCAAATTCCTTTACCTTATTGACAGGTACTTTTCTCAATAAGTTTTTTGTTCCTGCATAGATAATTGCAATTTGTTTTTCAACTGGATATGGATCACCGTCTTTTTGATTCAAAATCTCCACGTTTCTAACTCCTTTATCCAAAACAGATTGAGTTGCTGCGTCTAAGTCTGAACCAAATTTAGCGAAAGCCTCCAATTCACGATATTGTGCTTGGTCTAATTTAAGCGTACCAGCTACTTTCTTCATTGACTTAATTTGTGCGTTACCTCCAACACGAGATACAGAAATACCTACGTTAATCGCTGGACGAATACCTGCGTTAAATAAGTCACCTTCTAAGAAGATTTGTCCGTCTGTAATCGAAATTACGTTCGTTGGAATGTAAGCAGAAACGTCACCTGCTTGTGTTTCGATAATTGGTAAAGCTGTTAATGAACCGCCACCTTTCACCAAATGCTTAATAGAATCCGGTAAATCGTTCATTCTTGAAGCGATTCCATCATCATTAATAACTTTTGCCGCTCTTTCTAATAAACGGGAGTGTAAGTAGAAAACGTCACCTGGATAAGCCTCACGACCTGGTGGACGTCTCAATAATAGAGAAACCTCACGGTAAGCAACCGCTTGTTTCGATAAATCATCATAAACAATTAATGCTGGTCTTCCACTATCACGGAAAAACTCACCAATTGCAGCTCCTGTCATTGGTGCGTAGAATTGGTTTGGTGCAGGGTCAGATGCATTTGCTGCAACGATAATCGTATATGCCATTGCACCTGCATCTTCCAACTTCTTAACGATTCCTGCTACTGTTGAACCTTTTTGTCCAATCGCCACATAAATACAGAAAACGGGTTCACCTTTATCGTAAAATTCTTTTTGATTAATTATCGCATCAATCGCAACAGTTGTTTTTCCTGTTTGACGGTCACCAATGATTAACTCACGTTGTCCTCGTCCAATTGGAATCATGGCGTCAATTGACTTGATACCTGTTTGTAACGGTTCTGTTACTGGCTGACGGAAGATAACACCTGGAGCTTTACGCTCGATAGGCATTTCATACAACTCACCAGCGATAGGTCCTTTACCATCGATAGGCTCGCCTAATGTATTTACTACACGGCCTAACATACCATCACCTACTTTTACAGAAGCAATTTTTCCAGTACGTTTTGCTGTATCTCCTTCTTTTACGTCTTTAGAACGGCCTAACAACACCACTCCGACATTGTCTTCCTCCAAGTTCATTACAATACCCTGAAGACCTCCGTCGAACTCAATAAGTTCTCCAGATTGTGCTCCATTTAATCCATAAATACGAGCAATACCGTCACCAATTTGGATAACCGTACCGACTTCTTGAAGTTCAGCTTCTGATTTGAATCCTGAAAGTTGCTCTCTTAAAATTGCAGAAATTTCTGCTGGTTTTACACCTGCCATACTATTGCTATTTTCTTATTCGAAATGATCGAATTATCTTGTTAAACGTTGTTTTATTATTCTTAACTGATTTGCTACAGATGCGTCGACTTTTTGGTCTTCTATCTGAATAGTAAATCCACCGATTAGACTTTCATCCACTTTATCAATAACCTCTACTTTATCTTTTGTTAAAGATTTAATTTTAGAAAGAATAAGCGTTTTAGTTGCTTCATCTAAAGGAGATGCAGATGTTAATGTAACTTCTGTAATTCCATTCTGTTCTTTTAATATCTTCAAATAGCTCTCCGCTATAGCTGCTAATAAATACTCTCTTCTGTTCTTCGTAATCAAATGAATAAACTTTTTAGAAAGCTCTTCAAAATTAGGAAAAAGCGTATCGAAAATAGAGATTTTCTTATCGACACTAACGATTGGACTATTTATTAATAACAAAAACTCTCTATTGGATGTAGCACTAGCAATTTCTTGCATATTCACAGCCACCTTGTCAAAGTTGTTTTGTTCTACACTCAACTCCAACAATGATTTAGCGTATCTAATTGCTGATTTAGTACTTTTCATGTCTTTAATTCAAGTTTAATTCTTCAGCCAATGTTGTAGCTAATTCTTTTTGTTTTGAACTATCACTTAAAGTGTTTTTAACAACTTTCTCTGCTATTTCCAATGCTAGTTCTGTCACTTGAGATTTCATTTCCGCTAAGGCAGCATGCTTTTCAGACTGAATAGCTAATCTTGCTCCTTCAATCATCTTCTCTCCTTCCTCTTTTGCTTTGCCTTTAGCATCTTCAACCATTTTGGAAGCTACTTCACGTGCATCTTTAATGATAGCGTCTCTCTCTGCCTTTGTTTCTTTTAATAAAGATTCATTTTGAGATTGTAAAGCAGCCATTTCAACTCTCGTTTTCTTTGCCAACTCTAACGCCTCTTCAATGTCTTTCTCACGCTTATTAACCATATTTAAAATAGGCTTCCAAGCAAATTTTGTTAAAAGGAATAACAAGAGAATGAATACTAATCCTGTCCAAAATAACAACCCTAAATCCGGTGTAATTAAATCCATCGTATATTTATTTTATTCAATTTTAATTTAAAAAACCGGTTTGCAACCAACCGTTGCAAACCGACTTGGATTCTTAAAGACCAAGGAAACCAACAACAACACCGAAAAGAGCTACCCCTTCAATCAATGCCGCTGCGATAATCATAGCCGTTTGAATTTTTCCTGAAGCTTCTGGTTGACGAGCGATAGCGTCCATTGCTGAACCACCTACTCTACCAATTCCGATTCCTGCTCCTAATACTGCAAGACCTGCTCCAATTGCTGCTACTGTACCTGTCATTTTTATTTGTTTTTACTGATTAAAATTTATTACTTTTATTAATGGTGTTCTTCTACTGCAGCACCTATAAACAATCCTGAAAGAATTGCAAATAAATACGCTTGTAAGAACGCTACCAAAATTTCTAATACGGATATAAATAATGCCATCGGAACAGAAAGTGCTCCCCAAGCCATATTCTTATTAATGAATATAATACCGATAAATGCTAAGATAATTACGTGACCGGCTGTCATGTTCGCAAACAAACGAATCATTAAGGCAAAAGGCTTGGTGAAAATACCTACCACCTCAATTGGCATCATAATTAACAATAATGGTTTTGGAACGCCTGGAGTGGCAAAAATATGCTTCCAATAATTCTTATTCCCTGAAAATAAAGTCACCAACATAGTACACATCGCTAGGAAGAATGTTACCGTTATATTCCCTGTAAAGTTAGCACCTAATAAGGGTAATAGACCAATTAGATTTCCAATTAAAATAAAGAAGAAAATCGTCAATATATAAGGTGTGTATTTTAAATACTTATGCTCTCCTATTGTTTCTTTCGCCACATCGTCACGAATAAAGATAACTAAAGGTTCAATGAATTTAGAAATTCCTTTCGGTGCAACCGCTCCATTCTTTTTATAATGTCTTGCCGTTCCAAAAGCCACTAAACAAAGAATAATAGAAATTAGAAATAAAACAACAACGTTCTTAGTCATTGATATACTCATTGCTCTAGCATTGTGTGGATGTCCATCTTCAAAATGCAATTCTCCGTTATCTAATTTGTATATTTTTTCGTGATAAAGTGCATATCCTTCAGCAGTACCAACGCCTGAAATGTAATCCATTTCTATACCTGTCTTACTATCAGTTGTTGTTTTTAATTCACCGTGATAAAAATTCTTAGAGGAAAAGGTCTTTACGCCATTGTCCACTAAAATAATTGGTAAATAAATTGAGGTTCCATCATGTTCCCCTCCCCACAAATGAATTTCATGAGCATCTTTAATGTGATGCATGATTAATCCATTAATATCAAATTCCTTTGCTAATTCTAATTCATCTTTTTCAATCGTTGTCTCAGCAAATGAAACAACTGAGCTGAACACTAGAGTTAGTGCTAATAAAATCGATTTTATAGTGTTTTGACCAATCATTACTTTAAACAGTTTGAATACGCCTTCTTAAAATTTTCGGCAAATTTACTAACTTTTATTGAACAACCAAGTATAAAGTTTTTTTTGTTGATAAAATAATACACTGCGACTAGGAGACGATTTTTTTACACTCAATAAAATACTTAAATTTGCAACGTATTTTTAATCATTTACAATGACCTCCAGTTCCAAAAAAGGTGTCCAATTGTTAATTTCGCATTTAGTTCACTTAAACGTACAAAATATCGTTTTTTCTCCGGGCTCAAGAAACGCTCCGCTAGTAATTGCTATTCAACAACATGATTTTTTTAAATCGATTGTCATTCCTGACGAACGAAGTGCTGGTTTTTACGCACTCGGGATGGCACAACAATTAAACAAACCCGTTGTCTTAGTATGTACATCTGGCTCTGCTTTATTGAATTATTCTCCTGCTGTTGCAGAAGCATATTATCAAAACATTCCACTCATCGTTATTTCAGCAGATAGACCTATTGATTGGATAGATCAAGGTGACGGACAAACTATTCGTCAAGAAGATGTACTCAAAAACCACTTACGCTATTATACAGCATTAAGAGAAAATCATATTTCGGATGATGATGCTTGGTTTAACTCACGTGAAATCTCTACTGCATATCATCTTTGTAATGGAAGAATAAAAGGTCCCGTTCATATTAATTTTCCTTTTTCAGAACCATTATATCAAAAAGCAGCACTCGATTCAGCCATTCAACATATAGTACCAAGTCAAATCATAGATGGGAAACTATCCGTTCCAGCAGAAGAGCTTCGTTCTCTAAAAGAGATTTGGAAAGAAACGGAGAAAATAATGGTTTTAGTTGGTCAACATCAACCAGATGATTATTTATTGAGTGTTCTTAAAAATCTAAATAGCCTTCCAAATGTGGCTATAATGGTGGAAAACACTTCCAATTTATTGGATCGGGATTTTGTCAATTGTATTGACAGAACCTTGAATGGAATTTCAGAAGAGGAGAAAGTCAATTTTGCTCCTGATTTATTAATTACGATTGGAGGAGCTATTGTATCAAAGAAAATCAAACAATTTTTTAGAACATATCAACCCAAACATCATTGGAAGATCAGTTCTAACTCTCCTTACATGGATACTTATAAATCACTGACAAAAAGCCTGTTGGTGAATGAAGTGGATTTCATTAGTTTATTGGGGACATTTGCAACCGAAGGGATTTCTAACTTCGGCAACAAGTGGAAACAAATGGACTTTCTACAAGAAGAAAAACTACATTTATATCTTGACTCTGATAAGACTTATTGTGATTTAAGTGTTTTTGAGTGTCTCTTAGATTGCGTGCCTGATGACTCCCATCTTCATTTAGCTAATAGCTCTGTCATTCGTTATAGTCAATTGTTTACACCCATAAAATCCATCCATTATTGGTGTAACCGAGGAACAAGTGGAATTGATGGAAGTGCTAGTACCGCTGCAGGAGCAAGTTTAATCTCGAAAGACAAATGCCACACTTTAATTATTGGCGACATGTCGTTTTTCTACGATTCGAATGCATTTTGGAATCAACTAAAATTATCAAACTTGCGTATTTTTCTAATAAATAATGGTGGAGGTGATATTTTTAACATTATACCAGGTCCAGACACAACGGATGAATTGAATGAAAACTTCGTCTACAAACATCAATTTACGGCAGAAGGAATTTGTCAATCGTATGGTGTTCGTTATTTCAAAGCAACTAATTTAGAAGAGCTGGAAGCACAAATGCACGATTTCTACACCGAGACATCAGATAATTCTGCTTATTTAATGGAGATTTTCACAGACAAGGAAGAGAACAGCAGTCAATTAAAGAACTTTTTCACCATATAAAAATTCAACATCTTCATGGATAAAGAAGAATTTATCGAGTTTTCTACAGAAGAATTACAAGCTATTCGAGAAGGAATAGTAGAAGAAGCATTTGAAATAAAGCAATATGCAATTCAAAAGCCACCAATTGTAAAAATGTTTAATCGTAAACTGAAGCGACTGAGTGATCTAATAGATATTCAGCAGGACTTATTTCCTGAGGATGTAGTAGAAAAAGGTGATTCAACCTCTCTTCTTCCATATAGTCAGGAGCTATTAGACGATTTATTTACTACTTACTTTTCAAACAAAAGTAAACTAAAACAACGCATGTTTGCATCACAATCACTTTCTGAGGTGTCTGCTATAATGGAGGAAATGTGTACGAACGAAAAAGAATTTGGTAGCGTTTTCAACTTTTTAGAAGAAGATGAAAGCATAATCGTTTCAAAAGAGCCAGATCCGATGAGAATTCATGAATTAATAAAAGAAGTTGATGAAAGTCAAACAATTACAATAGACAAAATTAAAAATAGCACAAACATTTTACCAATTGAACTATTAAACGAAATGAAAAGGCTATTTTTGTTGTTCAAGAAATATTGATGAAAGATTTTGATAAAGGAATGGAATCGTTAAAAGCAAAGCTGAATGAACAATCTTGGCCAGCAGTTTACTTTTTTAAATTTATTGTCCCTTCTGAAAATGAAAAAATCAGTATTATTCATTCATTATTTGATGATACGGCAGAAATTAACTTGAGAGATTCCAGCTCTGGTAAATTCACAAGTGTCAGTATCAAAACAGTAATGTTAGATGTAGAATCAATACTTGAAATCTATCGTAAGGCAAGTAAAGTGGAAGGTATTGTTTCATTATAATTATAAATATGATAAAATTACTATTAACTATCTTTTATGTTGTATCTATGGTTATCCTATTGATCGTATTGTACAAAGCATTGTTAAAGAGAATGAATCGAGGAAATGTTAGTTCCGATAATTATTGTGAATTAACCTCTGTCGAAATTAGACCTTCGTATGGAATTATCGATTTTTGTTTTAGCTGTAAAGAGAAACGAATGATTGATTTCGAAATAGTAACACTTAATTTTGAACCAATTATAACGATTGTCTCTAAAGAATTTGAAGAAGGACAACACATTTTGAAGTTCGATTCTACCCAGCTTGGAAATGGAGAGTATTATTATCAATTACGAACGAATAATCAGCGGATATTTAAAAAAATTACTATTGACAATACTAAATTGGATAATTAATAGTAAACTTGTTATAAATTAAAATTAGTATAAACGTTCCTTCTAAAGGAAGAAAAAAATAAAGACTATGGCTTTAGAGATTACAGATGAGAATTTTCAAGATTTAGTAATGAAATCTGACAAACCAGTAATGATTGACTTTTGGGCAGAATGGTGTGGTCCTTGTCGAATGGTAGGTCCAGTTGTTGAAGAAATATCCAAAGAGTACGACGGAAAAGCAGTTATTGGAAAAGTAGACGTGGATAAAAACCCACAATTATCCGTACAATTCGGTGTTCGAAATATTCCAACTATCATTTTTGTAAAAAATGGAGAAGTTGTTGACAAATCTGTTGGAGCTGTTCCAAAAACACAACTAACATCTAAGTTAGACGCGATTTTATAAATACACGAATGTTTTTAAAAAGCCTGAGCATAATCCCTCAGGTTTTTTTATTTAACCAAAAAGCAACCATTTCAATAAGTTAGCGTTTTAATTACAAACTTGTGGACAAAAAGGAGAGATTAAATACTATTATTCAAGGGTGTTTGCATAATAAGCAAGCGAGCCAAGAAGCGTTATTTAAATTTTTCTTTTCTAAAATGTTGACGGTTTGTCTTCGCTATACCTCTGACAGAGACACTGCCCAAGAGCTATTGCAAGACGCATTTATTAAGGTCTTTGACAAGTTAAAAAAATACGAAAACACAGGTTCCTTTGAAGGATGGGTCAAACGAATAGTGGTGAATACATGTATCGATTATTACAGAAAAGCGAAACGTGACCCACTTTTTTTAAGTGAAGAAACGGTAATTAAAGATACCAGTGAATCATTTGAAGACTTTGACCAGGAGAATATTCAAGAACTAAATACGTCTATTATCATGAAGGAAATAGCGAATTTAAGTCCTGCCTATCGTACGGTTTTTAACTTATTTGTGATAGAGAATTATTCGCACAAAGAAATTGCTGAAATGCTTGGAGTGACAGAAGGAACTTCCAAGTCAAATTTAGCAAAAGCGAAAATGAATCTACAAAAAGCCTTAAAGGATAAAATAAAAAAAGATTATTGAAATAAGATATGAAATTTGAAGACATTATAAAGCAGAAAGTCGAACAGCATCAGGAAGCTTACGACCCAAAAGCATGGGAAGCTCTTTCTTCTAAAATAGGAAGTAGTGCTGCTAAAGTATCCTCTACTCTAAAATGGTGGATGGTTGCTGCAAGCGTATTAGTTGTTGGAGTTGGTTGTATAGTATATTTTAATACTGGAAATCAAAATATAAAACCAACTGAACAAATAAAAGAAGTAAATGCTGACAATGCCACCTCTAAAACTAACAATGATAAGTCAAATGTTAATGTTACTTCTGAAAAAATAATTGCGGCTGAGGCTAATGAAAAAGAAACAGCACCAGTAAAAAATTCAACTGAAAAAATTCAAAAAGCTTTAGAAAATAACAATTTGACGAAAGATGAAACGGTTGATAATGTAAAAAAGACCACCGTTGTTCGTGACGAGTCAGGCGTATTGAATCCAAAAGTTGAAACTAAAATTCACGTTAATTGGGTTGCTCAGATTTGTGATAACGAAGTAATTGAATTGATAAACGATAATGATGTTGCCATTAAAATTGAAAACAGTGAAAATTCGCACCTTATTTCTGCACACCAATCTATCCAGTCAAGTGATTTAAAAGCAGGAATCTATAAAGTGAAATCGAAAGATGGAAATGTATTACAAACACTCGAAATTATCCATACTCAAAAATTGAATTTTATTTCAGAAGAAATTGTTTTTGAAAAAGGATTGCCTTTTGTTCCAGCAAGAATTACAAGTAATGAATTATCGTCTTACAATTGGAGCTTAAATGGGCAACAGCTTAGTGCTAAAAGAGAAGTTTTAATTCCAGCATTTGATAAAGGAAATGTCAAAATTGATTTTTCAGGAATTGAAAATAGCTGTCCTATCAATGAAGTGTATAATGTCGTTGTGAGGGAAGACTACAATCTCTTAGCGGTAAATGCTTTTAATGTAGGGAGTCGTGACGAACGAAATAAAACATTCTTACCATTCGCATTATACGAAAGAGATGAAGCATTTGAAATGCAAATAATAGATCCTAAAACAGGAGAAGTTATATTTAAAACTAATTCCGTGGAAAATCCGTGGAATGGTATCGACAATAGAACTGGAGAATTAGTTGCTCCAAACGCACGCTATATTTGGACGGTGAGTTTATCTAGAAAAGCAGATTTTGAAACGAAAGGCGTTTACCAAGGTGTAATAGTACGAGTAGTGTATTAATGTATCTTAAATGCACAGTACTTTATGACACTTCCTTTTGCTGTGAAAAGCTTTTCGTAATGCGTTTTTATATCTAGAATTTCTCTTGTCTGTTCGTCTAAGTTCTCTGAAAGCTCACCATACAAATCCCATGTGCAGGTGATCATATCATAACCGTACTTTTCTATCTCATCTACTGTGGACTCAAATAATAAATCGCTATCCGTTTTAAGATGTACGAGACCACCTTTTTTCAAAAAGGACTTATAACGATCGATAAACTGTCTCGAACTTAGTCTTTTATTAGGTTTGTTCGGTTGAGGGTCAGAAAATGTCAACCAAATTTCATCTACTTCATCTTCAGCAAAATATTGTTCAATCAATTCAATACGGGTACGTAAAAAAGCAACATTTGTAAGATTATTCTCTATCGCTTGCTTTGCGCCTATCCACATTCTAGAACCCTTAATATCGACACCAATAAAGTTTTTGTTTGGGAAATGTTGGCTCAAACCGATACTGTATTCCCCTTTTCCACAACCTAATTCCAAAACAATAGCATTATCATTCTTGAAATGATCTTTGTGCCAATTCCCTCTCAATGGAAAAGGAATACCAGCAAGCGTATCCTCCAAAGGTTCATAACAATTGGTCATACTCTTCATTTCATCAAATCGACGGATCTTGTTTTTTGCCATGATTGTTCAACTAATTTTGCGCAAAGATAGGGATAGTATGTATATTTAAGGCTAAATCTTCTTTAAGAAATGACAATTGAGACTGTTCGTGCGAAAAGAATCCTTCTTTCTCCTCTTAATTGGGGACAAGGACACGTTTACCGCTCAATAGCTCTAATACAACTATTGCTATCACAAGACAACATACTTTTTATAGCATGTAATGATGCTCAAAAAGAAATTTTCAAACGGTATTTAGGAAAAGAAGTAACACTCTATCAGTTAGAAGGATATGATTTTAAATTCTCCATCAATAACTCACTCGTCATTAAAAATATTTTTCGTTTTCCGATACTTTTAAAGCAGCACTTTAATGACCATCAAAAATGCGATAAAATTGTTGAGAAAGAAAAAATTGACCTCGTCATTAGTGATCATCGATATGGATTTTATTCTAGAAATGTCTCATCTATTTTCATGACACATCAATGTCAACTTCCGATCAGCAACAAGTCGATTCAAAAACTTCACCAGCGACTCATAAATAAGCACTTTTCATCCGTTTGGATTATTGATAATGAAGATCATTCGCTTGCAGGAAAGCTTTCCAAACCAGTTAACATCAATATTCCAATACACTATTTAGGTTTATTATCACGCTTTAAAAACGCGATAAAATCTACTAAAAAAGATAAAATCGTTGCTGTAATAAGTGGTCCTTTTCCATATAATCAACTATTATTAGATGTTGTTAAAGAATATGCACAAAGCAACAAAACAGAAATATATTGCATTACTAATCTGGAATGTAACACTCCATTCCTAATTCCAGTTGCTGTTGATGAGCACGACTCGATTCTATTACAAGCTAAAATAATCATCTCACATAGTGGTTACACAACATTGATGGACATCGATTGTTTGAAACCAGAAAGAGCTATTTTAATCCCTGCTCCACAGCAGTTAGAGCAACAGTATTTAGCACTTCATAACGACACAAAGTTTACTATTCTAAAGGAATACAAAGACTTACTGCAATCGAAGTAATTCAATTATCATTTGGTATAAATGATTCAATTCACTTTGTTTTTTATATTTTCGCATAAAATCAATTCATTATGGGTAAAATTTTAATTATTGACGACGAAAGAAGCATTCGAAGAGCTTTACGTGAAATTTTAGAATTTGAAAAATTTGAAATAGACGAAGCCGTTGATGGAAAAGAAGGGCTTGAGAAACTTCAATCTTCCCACTTTGATTTGGTTTTCTGTGATATCAAAATGCCTAATATGGACGGTATTGAAGTGTTAGAGCAGGCTCAAAAATCAAATATTGAGACGCCTTTTGTTATGATAAGTGGTCATGGAAATATTGAAACTGCCGTTGAAACAATCAAAAAAGGCGCCTATGATTTCATCGAAAAACCACTTGATCTAAATCGTATTTTGGTAACCGTTCGAAATGCAACAGACAAGTTTGCGCTGATGGAAGAAACCAAGGTATTGCGTTCAACCGTTAAGAAAATTAAAGGATCGGCAATTATCGGTGAAAGTAAGGGCATTATAGAAATCAAAGAAATGATTGCAAAAGTGGCTCCATCAGATGCTCGTGTATTAATCACTGGTGGAAATGGAACTGGAAAAGAATTAGTCGCACGCTCATTACACGATAACTCCAATCGCAACAAGATGCCTTTTATTGAAGTGAATTGCGCGGCAATTCCCGGAGAATTGATTGAAAGTGAATTATTTGGTCACGTGAAAGGAGCCTTTACTTCAGCTATTAAAGATAAAAAAGGAAAGTTTGAATTAGCCGATGGCGGGACGTTATTCCTCGATGAGATAGGTGATATGAGTTTAGCTGCTCAAGCCAAAGTGTTAAGAGCATTGCAAGAAAATGTCATTCAACGTGTAGGTAGCGAAAGAGATATCAAAGTGAACTGTCGTGTGTTAGCTGCAACGAATAAGGACTTGCAAAAAGAAATAGCAGAAGGGCGTTTTAGAGAAGACTTATACCACCGTTTAGCAGTTATCTTAATTCACGTTCCAAGCTTAAATGACCGTAGTGATGATATTCCACTACTTGCCGATTACTTCATGAGTTCTATTTGCTCAGAGCATGGTGTTGCCAAAAAAACATTCACTAAAGAAGCGTATAAAAACTTACAAGAGGTCAATTGGACTGGAAACATTCGAGAACTTCGAAACATTATCGAACGTTTAATCATTTTGTGCGGAATAGAGATCACAGGAGACGACGTTAAGAAATTTGCCAATCCAAAAAATTAATAGAAAAAACTTATTTTTCGACGGAATACTTTTTGTTTAATTACGAGAAGGGATTTCGTGTTTTTAAAATAGTTATCTTCAATTCATATTAGTACAAAGAAACAGAATGCAGACTTACATCTGCATTCTGAACTAACCTAACCTAACTACTACTACTTATGAAAACTAATTCGAACAACATAGATCGTTGTCCAACTACTCTGTAACAAAGGTAATATCTTTTTCTACATCCACAAGAAATATTCGATGGATTTAACAGTTTGGTAATTAAAACAGGGGTTTTTTACGGTTTTTTAACCTTATGAAGTAATTCATTAACTTAATTTTAAATTTTAAGAAGGGGTTAAATTGACCTTTCAAATGATCTTTTTTATCACTCAATTTATTCATTGAATATAATTTATGGTAACCTATCTATGTAATTTTCAATAGCCTTTTTATTAAAGTTTTAAATGTTTCATTTTTAATGAAAACGACCTATAAATCAATAAGCTTTTATATTTTTGTAATTCTTATAAAAAAGGATTATTCATACTTAAATATATATCGATGAAAGAAATCAGAATGGTGGATTTAAAAACGCAATATGAACACATTAAAGATGACGTGAACAAGGCGGTTTTAAATGTTATTGATAGCACTGCTTTTATCAACGGCCCAGATGTTAAAGCATTTCAAGATGAGTTAGAAAATTACTTAAACATAAAGCATGTTATACCTTGTGCTAACGGAACAGATGCGCTGCAAATAGCGATGATGGCGATGGGTCTAAAGCCGGGAGATGAAGTTATTACACCGTCTTACACCTATATTGCTACGACTGAAGTGATGGCATTATTAGGACTAACACCTGTTTTTGTCGATGTTGATCCGAAAACATTCTGTATCAATCCTGATTTAATTGAACAAAAAATTACATCAAAAACGAAGTTAATCGTTCCTGTTCATTTATACGGTCAAGCTGCTAATATGGATGAAATTATGGCGATTGCTAAGAAGCATAATCTATACGTAATAGAGGATAACGCTCAAGCAATTGGTTGTGATTATACACATAAAGATGGATCTGTTTCTAAAACCGGAACTATCGGTGATATCGGTTGTACTTCTTTCTTTCCATCTAAAAATTTAGGCTGCTACGGTGATGGTGGTGCAATTTGTACCAACAACGATGAATTAGCTGAAATCATTAGAATGGTATCGAATCACGGGCAGTCAAAAAGATACTATCACGATATTGTAGGTTGTAATTCTCGTTTAGATACGATTCAAGCAGCTATTTTAAGAATAAAATTACCGCATTTAGATAGTTATTGTGACGCACGCAGAAAGGCAGCAGATTATTATGATAATTACCTTGGTCAAATAAAAGGTATCACAACACCTTTTAGAGCAACAAACAATAAACACGTTTTTCATCAATACACGTTAATTTTAGAAGGAATTGATAGAGATGGATTAAAAGATTATTTGGAGTCAAAAGATATCCCAGCAATGATTTACTATCCAGTTCCAGCTCACAAACAAAAGATGTTTGCTTCTTTCGGTGTGAAAGATTTAGATTTACCCGTAACAGACTGGTTAACAGAACATGTAATCTCACTTCCAATTCATACAGAATTAGATGAGGAGCAATTACATTATATTTGTTCAGCAGTAAAAGAATTTACAGACAAGAAAGGAAATTAATGATATGAAAAAAATAGTAGTAGTTGGTACCGGATATGTTGGTTTAGTGACAGGAACGTGTTTTGCAGAAACTGGGAACCAAGTTGTTTGCGTAGATATCGATGAGAAAAAAGTGGAAAAACTAAAAAATGGAATTGTTCCTATTTTTGAACCTTTATTAGATGTTCTTTTCGAGCGAAATATTAAGGCTGGAAGATTGAGTTTCACCACTTCATTGGAAGACGTCATTGATGACGCAGAAATTGTTTTCTTAGCATTACCAACACCTCCTGGAGAAGATGGCTCAGCTGATTTGTCCTACATTCTTGGAGTTGCGGATCATTTGGGTAAAATTATAAAAGATTACAAAGTTATTGTTGATAAAAGTACCGTTCCGGTTGGAACAGCCGAAAGAGTAACCGCTGCTATTGCAAAAAATGCAACGGTTGATTTTGATGTGGTTTCCAATCCTGAATTTTTACGCGAAGGTTTTGCCGTTGATGACTTTTTGAAGCCAGACAGAGTGGTTATTGGCTCCTCTTCTGAACGCGCACAAAAAGTGATGGAAGACTTGTACAAACCTTTCGTTCGTCAAGGAAATGCCATTATATTCATGGATGAGAAATCTGCGGAATTGACGAAATATGCCGCTAATTCTTTCTTAGCCACAAAGATTACCTTTATGAATGAGGTAGCTAATTTTTGCGAAATGGTTGGAGCAGATGTGGACAAAGTACGTATTGGTATCGGAACAGATGGTCGTATTGGAAAACGTTTCTTATTCCCAGGAATTGGTTACGGAGGGTCATGTTTCCCGAAAGACGTGCAAGCTTTAGTGAAAAGTGGAAATCAAGTAGGTTTTGACTTTCAAATTTTAAAAGCGGTAATGAAAATCAACGAGGAACAAAAGATTATTTTAATTCCTAAAGTTAAAAATTACTTCCGTGGTGATTTAAAAGGAAAACACATTGCGCTTTGGGGCTTAGCGTTCAAACCAAACACAGATGATATTCGTGAGGCACCCGCTTTATACATGATTGATGCTTTATTAAGTGAAGGTGCAACGGTATCGGCTTACGATCCTGAAGCAATGGAAAACGTGAAAGCATTGTATGGTGATAAAATTACCTTCACTGAAAACGAATACGACGCATTAGAAAATGCAGATGCCTTGATTATTGCCACAGAATGGAGTATCTTTAGAAATCCTGACTTCAACAGAGTAGGTGAAATACTAAAAGATAAGGTTATCTTCGATGGTAGAAATTTATTTGAAGTAGAGGATATGAATAATAAAGGATTCTTTTATGAATCTATTGGACGTAAAACTGTTGAGAAATGAGTGAGAGAAAAAGAGTTTTAATAACTGGTGCTGCTGGTTTTTTAGGTTCACATTTATGTGACCGATTCATCAAAGAAGGATTTCATGTTATTGGAATGGACAACTTGATAACAGGACGTTTGAAAAACATCGAACACTTGTTTCCATTAGAGAATTTTGAATTTTACAATCATGATGTATCAACCTTCATTCATGTGCCAGGAAAATTAGATTATATCTTACACTTTGCTTCACCAGCAAGTCCAATTGACTATTTAAAAATTCCTATTCAAACATTAAAAGTGGGTTCTCTAGGAATTCATAATTGTCTAGGATTAGCGAAGGCAAAAAATGCACGTGTATTAATCGCTTCAACATCGGAGATTTATGGTGATCCAACAGTTCATCCACAAACAGAAGAGTATTGGGGAAATGTTAATCCAATTGGTCCACGAGGTGTTTACGATGAAGCAAAACGCTTTCAAGAGGCAATGACGATGGCGTATCACACCTATCATGGTTTAGAAACAAGAATCGTTCGAATTTTCAATACCTACGGACCACGAATGCGCCTGAATGATGGACGTGTTTTACCCGCATTTATCGGTCAAGCTTTACGAGGAGAAGACTTAACTATTTTCGGTGACGGTTCACAAACACGTTCGTTTTGCTACGTAGATGATTTAGTAGAAGGAATCTATCGTTTGTTACTTTCAGATTATGCTATGCCTGTTAACATCGGAAATCCAGATGAAATTACCATTGGAGATTTCGCTGAAGAGATTATAAAATTAACAGGAACAAGTCAAAAAGTGATTTACCAAGATTTACCTGTCAACGATCCAAAACAACGTCAACCAGATATTACGAAAGCGAGAGCTATCTTAAATTGGGAACCGAAAATTGATCGTGCAGAAGGATTGAAACGCACATACGCTTATTTCAAGTCATTGACACCCGAAGAATTGAATCAAAAAGAACACAAAGATTTCGATCACTATATAGTAAAATAAATATGGATTATTTCGCACACGAAACAGCTATTGTTGACGATGGATGTACTATTGGCAAGGGAACTAAAATATGGCATTTTTCACATATCATGCCGAATTGTACATTAGGAGAAAATTGTAATATTGGACAAAATGTGGTCGTTTCCCCAGAAGTTATTTTAGGAAAGAATGTAAAAGTTCAAAATAACGTTTCGATATATAGCGGTGTTATCTGTGAAGACGATGTTTTCTTAGGTCCTTCCATGGTTTTTACAAATGTTATAAATCCTCGGAGTGGTGTAAATCGTCGTGGAGAATATGCTAGAACAACCGTAAAAAAAGGCGCTTCTATTGGTGCCAATGCTACCATTGTTTGTGGTCATGATATTGGCGAATTTGCGTTCATTGGCGCAGGCGCAGTGGTAACGAAAACAGTTCCAGCGTACGCATTAGTTGTTGGAAATCCAGCGCGCCAAATGGGATGGATGAGTGAACAAGGATTCCGTTTAGAATTTGATACGGATGGTTTGGCTACCTGTTCAGGAAATGGTGAGAAATATCAATTAAAAAGCAACGTAGTATCTAAAGTTGGATAGTTATAATTAGAAGTATTCTATCTTATCAAACTTAAGAATCGTAATTAAATTCGTTTTAATATCTCGCGTTAATGTGTAAGATAAAATTCCTGTTTTACTATTGTAAATAAGTTGAATTTCTAAAACGTGTTCTCCATTTTTATAGGTTTGTTTATCCGTCAGATTTCCTAGCTTATCATAATTAAAGATAATCTCTTGGTTGGCGTTTTTATTCGTTGGTGTGGTTGTCACCTCTTTACTAATCCATCCTTTATCATTGTACTCATATTCCGTAATCGTCATTTGAGAGGTTGTTCTTGTCACTCTTTTTCTATCTTTCAATAAACCTAACTCGTTGTACGTCAAATATTCATCTAAATAAGGGAAGTCATAATTGTTAAAATAGATTTTCTTTAGATTGGCCGTATTTTCTTGATATTCATATCGTTCGGAACTGATGAATGTAGAACGTTCGAATTGTGGAGATTTGACGTTATTGGTCGTTGTGTCAATATCTCGATAATATGCTTCCTTTATCACACGATTTTTAGTATCGTAAGTAAACTTTGTTGAGAAGAAACCTTTCGTGTTTTTTTGACGCACAATCGCTAAATTATTATTCGCATCGTACTCATAATACAACACAAGCGTGTCAACCATTTTTCCAATAACTTTGGTCTCCAATGAGTAAATCAAATGTCCTTTCTCATCAAACTCATACCGATAGATATAATCTGACTTTCGAATGATATCACCTGTTTTCTTATATTGGAAAAAGCCATTCAAGCTTTTAATACGATTCGCTTTGATGAACTGCTCATTAAAATAAGGCAATTCCGTAAAAGCAAAACCTTTTGAATTATCCAGCATCTGCGAGAACGCAAAACACGGAAAACAGAAAATGAGTATGATTAAAAACTTCACGTTACAAAAGAAAGAAGGAAATAGCGGTAGATAACTGTTGATGTATATTTTTTTCAAACAATAATTGTTATTAACTTAAGGATAGGTCAACAAAAAAACCCGAACTATAGCTCGGGTTTAGAATCATTTATATTTCTTATAATGGAATATTTCCATGTTTTTTCTTCGGCAAGCTTACCACCTTATTTTCCAAACTTTCAAAAGCGGCAATTAGTTTTGCTCTTGTTTCTTCAGGAAGAATAACGTCATCCACAAAGCCTCTTTCAGCTGCACGATATGGATTGGCAAATAATTCAGCATATTCTTTTTCTTTTTCCAACCATTTTGCTTGTGAGTCTGCTGCTTCAGAAATTTCTTTCTTAAAGATAATCTCAGCTGCACCTTTCGCTCCCATCACCGCAATTTCTGCCGTTGGCCAAGCAAAATTTAAATCTGCACCAATGTTTTTAGAGTTCATCACATCAAATGCACCACCATACGCCTTACGTGTAATAACAGTAATTCTTGGAACTGTCGCTTCAGAAAAAGCATACAATAATTTGGCGCCATGTGTAATGATTCCTCGCCATTCTTGGTCCGTTCCTGGTAAGAATCCTGGAACATCTTCAAATACTAATAACGGAATATTGAAAGCATCACAGAAACGCACAAAACGCGCTCCTTTACGAGAGGCATCGATATCTAAAACACCTGCCATAGAAGCGGGTTGATTCGCCACAACACCAATCGTTCTTCCATCTAAACGAGCAAAACCAACGACGATATTTTTGGCAAAATCACGTTGAACTTCTAAGAATGAATTGTCATCAATCACACAGTCAACAACGCTACGAATGTCATAAGGCAAGGTAGAATTTACTGGTAGAATAGATTTAATCGTTTCTTTCTTACTTTCAGTAAAAATATATTTTGTTGTAGGTGCTTTCTCTCCAAAATTCTGTGGTAAATATGTCACCAATCTTCTCACTTCTTTCAAACATTCTACATCGTTTGCATACGTAAAGTGATTAACACCCGACTTTTCAGCATGCGCCTTTGCACCTCCTAAATCTTCGGAGGTAACCGTTTCATGCGTTACGGTTTTCACCACATTTGGTCCTGTAACAAACATATACGACGTATCTTCCACCATGAAAACGAAATCGGTCAATGCGGGAGAATAAACTGCTCCACCAGCACAAGGTCCCATAATCACAGAGATTTGTGGAATAACACCAGATGCAATTGTATTTTTATAAAAGATATCTGCATAACCAGCTAATGAAACAACACCTTCCTGAATACGTGCACCTCCAGAATCATTCAATCCAATAACGGGAGCTCCGTTTTTCATTGCCAAATCCATTATCTTACAGATTTTAGCGGCATGTGTTTCAGAAAGCGAACCTCCAAGAACGGTAAAATCCTGAGAGAAAACATAGACTAAACGACCATGAATTTTTCCATAACCAGTGATAACACCGTCACCAGGAATTTTTGATTTATCCAATCCAAAAGAAGTCGCTCTATGCTCGATGAACATTCCCATTTCTTGAAAAGTACCTTCATCTATTAATAACTCGACACGTTCTCTTGCTGTTAATTTTCCACCTTTATGTTGACGCTCTATTCGCGCTTCACCTCCACCTACTTTAGCTAGTTCGCGCTTCTCTAAAAGCTCTTGATTCAAGTCCATTTTTTTATTTTTAACCTATGATCGATTGTAAAATTAATATAGTAAGCCATCACGCCAATTTATTCTTTGATTATCATTGAAGATGTCAATATCTTATTTTCCACACTAAGTGTCACATTATAATCTTTTTGATTATTTAATTCTTCTGCGGAAAAGACATCTTTTTTTTTACTTTTTTGAGTAATGTCTAGTCCTTTATCTTTCAAATAATTTTGAAATTCTTCTAAAGAATTAAATTCTTTTCCAAATCCATCTATTTTGTAAGAATAATAAAGTTTGTTTATGGAAGTATCGAACTCTTTGATCTTTCTATAAATAAAATATTCATCATCAAAATAATGAGTAGGAGATAGTGAAAGACATGAATTAAATTCATCCGTTAATGAGGTTTTATTCATGTTAGCAAAAATGAGATAACTAGCTCCCGAACTCAACTTTAAACCTTCATTGTATGGGTATTTCAAATTGTTATTGTCAATAGATGTATTGGTGATGTAATCTGTACCTTCTATTACTTGCCAATTACTAGGTAAAAAGCTAATTAATTCGATTGTGTCACCTTCCTTAATAGTTTTGTTGTCTTTATAAACTTGTTCAACTAATATTTTATAAGATATATAATTTTTATCACCCTCTTTTTTAATAAAATTTCCATTCAAAAATTTACCTTGAAAAATATAATCTGAGCTTTGAATTGCTTCAACGACCCTTTCATCTTGAGCTCGTAGTATGCTTGACGAAAGTATCCATCCAAGCAAAAATAAAATGCAAACTAACTTTTTCATAAATAATTATTTTCTTTTATATTAAAAATAAATCACGCATTTTTATACAAAGCTAACGAATATTTCTTTGATAAATAGTAATCTACTTCATAAAGTTACCCTCAATGTTTCTTATCGGTTTGAATACAATTTTAGCGACTGAACTGATGTTTTTATGTAAACAATGTCCGAATAACTTCTTCAATTCGAGCGCAAGTAATAATTTCTATATTAAATTTCTTTTTCTCTAATCCTTTATTAAACTTGGAAACAATCATTTTCTTAAAACCTAACTTCTCGGCTTCGTTAATGCGTTGTTCCAATCGACTTACTGGTCGCAATTCTCCTGAAAGACCAATTTCTGCAGCAAGGCAAACTTCTTTTGGAATCGGTAAGTCAGCGTTGGATGACATTACCGCTGCAACTACCGCCAAATCAATCGCTGGATCGTCTACCTTTATTCCTCCTGCAATATTAAGAAAAACATCTTTTGCTCCCAATTTAAAACCACAGCGTTTTTCTAAAACAGCTAACAACATATTGAGACGTTTGTTATCAAAACCCGTGGAAGAACGTTGAGGCGTACCATAAGCTGCTGTACTCACTAAGGCTTGCACTTCAATCAACATAGGTCGAACACCTTCCATTGTCGCTGCAATAGAAACACCACTTAGATTGTCATCCGAACTGGTGATTAATATCTCGGATGGATTGGTCACTTCACGCAAGCCACTTCCAACCATTTCATAAATACCTAACTCGTTGGTACTTCCGAATCTATTTTTAATTGTGCGTAATAAGCGATATACGTGATTTCTATCACCTTCAAACTGTATAACGACGTCAACGATGTGTTCTAATACTTTAGGGCCTGCTAAAACACCTTCTTTGGTAATGTGACCGATTAGAAAGACAGGTACTTCTGTTTGTTTAGCATAACGCAGAAGTTGAGAGGTACATTCTCTTACCTGCGAAATACTTCCTGGGGCAGATTCTATTTGATTGCTGTATAACGTTTGAATGGAATCAATAATCAACAAGTTAGGCTCTATCTCCTCCGCTTGATTAAAGATATTTTGCAAATTTGTTTCTGTAAGAATGAAGCAATTGTCGTTTTCAATACCAATACGTTCTGCACGCATTTTAATCTGTTGGTCACTTTCTTCTCCTGAAACATATAAAACGCGAAGATTTTTCTGCTTGATGGCTACCTGAAGTAATAAAGTAGATTTCCCAATTCCCGGTTCACCTCCAAATAAGATAAGAGAAGCTTTCACCAAGCCACCACCTAAGACACGACTTAACTCACTATCTACTAAAGGAATACGAAAATGAGCGGTACTTTCAATTGCCTCTAACGTTTTAGGCTTTTGAACACGATCATTGTTTTTAGTAAAAGCGACGATTTGTGGCAATGTCCGCTCCACAATTTCTTCCACAAACGTGTTCCACTCGGAACAAGAAGGACATTTTCCTAACCACTTTGGAGTTTCATGTCCACAATTTTGACAAAAAAATGCACTTTTAGCTTTAGCCATGAAACAAAATTAATTAAAAAAGTGAGGTCTAAAAATGTTCCTTGAAATATATACGCGAATTCATTACATATGCAAAAATCGATGAACTTATACCGAAGCTAAAGCTAGTAAATTATCATCTCTTTTAAATCAATTTCTTTCTTCGCTTCGGATTGATAAACTCATAATTAGACTACTCGTTTATCTATGTAATGCGAATTCATTGCCCGCAAAGCACCCATGTAATTAAGCGAAAAATCAATGAAATCTCCTACTTTATACTTCTTAGAATTGGTTTTTAAATCGACAACAATCATGTCAGAACTTGCTCCCACAAATTCAATGTCTTTATCCTTAGGAAACATATTTGCTCTATCAATATCCAAAATACCAATATCTAAAATAGCACGATAAGACGTTTTTCCAATTTCACCTTGATCAAATTCAAAACTGTCACCTTCGAGATTAGTACCAAATTTACCTTCAGGCACTCTTGGTTTTTCAATTAATTCAATAATTTCTGCTTTCAAAGATAAGACATCTTGTTTCAATAATTTGGACGGTTTATCTTCATACACATTCGTGCCGAAAAATAAGGTTTCGCCAACTCTAAAGTGATTTATTCCTAAAGGAAGTGTTTTGTTTATTAGTAATGGAATGGTGACTGAACTTCCTCCTGAAACATGCGCAATATCTCTATTAAATTTCGCTTCAATTAATTGTTCATATAAAGACAATTGTATGAGTTTATCCGTACTTGGTAAAACGCCATAAAGACAAGACAGATTGGCGCCGATACCTACAATTTTAATATTTTTCAGTTGAAAAACCTCTTCATAGAATTGCATCAAATCTTTTCGCATCACACCTTCTCGCAATTCTCCTAATTCAATCATGATAATCACTTTATGAATCTTTTGTTGCTTTTGAGCTTCAACAGAAAGTGCTTTAATGATATTGATAGAAGTATTCATACTTATATCTGCATATTTAACAACAGACGGTATCGATCTTTTAGGAGTCGGCTTGATATAGATTGTTTCTATTTCTGGTGCTAATTTTTTAATAATCTTTAAATTACTCACACGAGAATCACACACTTGTTGCGGTTCTAAAGCTAAGACTTCTTTCAAAAAGAGTTCATTTCCACAAAACACTTTGGTAACAATAGACCAATCAATATTCTTTCGCTTAAAAAGGACATCTAAATGTCGGAAATTATAATGGAGTTTAGCTCTGTTTAATTGTATGACTGCCATAATTATGATTTATTTTTCAATCGCATTTCCAAGTACTTATTGGTAAAACCGAGTGATTCATATAGCTTCTTAGCTGGATTATCTGGTTCAACATGAAGTGCAATATCACCTTTAGCATGTTGTATTGATCGTTTCATTAATTGTGTCCCGATACCCTTTCCTCGCATGGAAGCGTCCGTCGCAATATAAACCAATATGTTTTCAGGAATATAGTCTTGCATACCTGTTTCATTGACAATTACAACTCCAACAATAGCGTTTTCGATATAGGCAACTTCAATAAATCCACCTGGCTTGTTATTCTCTTTAAGAGCATAATTTGTACACTTTAAGATATCGCTATATGGATCTCCATATTGCTCTAAATTAGTAACTAAAAAATTAATTATTTGTTCTTTTTCTAGGGATGATGGTTTGTTTTTTTCTTCAAATGTTTGAAACGTTATCATAGCTTATTCTAATTTTAATGTAGCTACAAAGTTAAGCATTTTAAAATAAAAGGTTTTTTGAAGGAATTAGAAGATGGCATAATTGACTCATAGTGAATGTTTCTACTAAAAAAAAGGGGAGAATATCTAACGAAAGTCTGGATAACGATGTTAACTAATTAAGAAAAATAATTTGAATCTTGAGTGAAATAACCCATTTATAGTAACAAAAAGGTCGAGTAAATTACTCGACCTTTTTTATTTCTATTATCTAATGAGCGTCACGTGCCCAGATTTCGTTATCCGTTCGTCAACACTACTCTTCTTAATTGTTATTTTCCAAACATAAATTCCATCTTGACAAATTTTTCCGCCTACAAGTTGATACGTTCCGTCCCATCCATAAGTAAGGTCATGCGTCTCGAATATGACTTCTCCCCAACGGTTAAAAATCAACATCTCGTATTCGAATCCATCAAATCCTTCCACAAATACTGGCTTGAAGATATTATTAAATTGGTCTCCATCTGGAGTAAATGTATTTGGAACAAAGAATACTACATCTTCTTTCATTCTAATAACAGCTCTTGCAGTATCAGTACATCCATCTTCATTTGTAGCAACTAACTCAACCATATGATTACGGATAATTGTTGGATCGTACGTATGTTTTGGGTTCGTCTGAGTGCTATAACCTGTCTCATCTCCAAAGCTCCACTCATACGATATAGCATCTTGTGATTGATTGATAAAGGTAACTTCGTTTATCACATTGGTAATATCGTAGGTCGATGCAGTAAATGCTGCTGTTGGTGATGGGAATACACAGACATAGTCATCCATTGTCATCGTTACCGAACAACCTTGTCCATTATCTGCTGTCAACGTTACATCATGACAACCATCTAAATAATAATCATGATAAGCATTCTTAGCTGTCGATGTCTGTCCATCTCCAAAATCCCATAGGTAAGAAGTACCTCCAGTTGAGTTATTGCTAAACTGAACATGTAATGGTGAACAACCTCTCGTTGTATCTGCAGTAAATGCAGTTGTTGGAGCATCTACTGCGTAGATAGTTACATAATCTGTATTCTTACAACCATTTCCATCTACTCCTACTACTATATATGTCTTTACAGTATCTACTACAAATGGAACTCCATCTACAACACCATTATTCCAGGTATATGTAAGTGCTCCAGATGCATTTAAGATCGTTGGTGCACCTTTACAAATATGCTGATCTACACCTGCATTAACTACTGGCAGTGGATTTATGGTCACTTTGATAGAGTCTAGCGTTGTACATCCGTTTGTTGTTCCTGCAATTACATACATTGTTGTCGATGTCGGCGAAGCTAAAACAGTTGAACCTGTTGCTTGGCTCAAGCCAGCTGCTGGTGTCCATGTGTAGGTATTAGCACCACTAACTGTTAATGTCGCTGAATCTCCTAAACAGAATGTCGTATCAGCACTTACTGTTAATACTGGGTAAGGCTTAACAAGCACTGTTGCTTGACTTGTTCCTATACAGCCATTTGCATCTGTACCTGTCACAATATAAGTTGTCGTTGAAGCTGGTGTTGCCACCACATTTACACCTGTCGTTGTGTTCAATCCAGCTGCTGGAGACCATGCATACGTCACTGCTCCAGATCCTTTCAGTGTAACAGAAGACCCAATACAAACATCGCTGTTTGCTGGTGTAGCAGCTATTATTGGAAGTGCATTTACAATCGCCACCACATTGATTGGTGTTCCTACACATGTTCCAAAGGTTGGTGTTACCGTATAGGTTACTGTTCCGCCAGTCGTGGTTGTTAATATTTGGTTTATTTGTGCGCCTGTTCCATTACTTGCTCCATTTACTCCTGATGCTACAGTTGTCCATGCAAAGGTAGTTCCTGGTATGTTTGAATTCAAGGTAATACTTGTTGTAGCTCCTGAACAAATTATTTGATCTTGCGCCGTTGCTACTGGGACAGCATTAACTGTAATAACTTCATTCACTGGATCACTCGCACAACCATTCAATGTACCTGTTACGGTATACGTTGTAGTTCCTGCAGTAATTCCTGTAGTTGAAATGTTTTCCGCAATAATATTTCCCGAACCATTGTTTGCACCTGTTGTATTTACATTTTGAACCGTCCATCCATAAGTTGCTCCTATTGGAGTAGAAGAAGGCGTAATCGTTACACTATTTCCTGAACAAATGGTCGTATTTGAAGTCGCTAACACAACCACAGGCTTAGGTTTTACAATTATTGAGACTGTTCCAGTTTGTGGATTAGAACATGTTGTTGTACTTGCATCTTGAACCGAAACAAGTGTGTAAGTTAATGTTCCTACTGTTGTTGTTGGAGCGCTAACTGTTGCTATATTTCCAGTTGAAACAACCGTTTGATTTGCGCCACCATTTAAAGTATAAGTAAACGTATATGGTGCTGTCCCTACGGCTCCTGTGAAAGTTACAGTTGGCGCAGCATCTGCTTGACATACTGTTGTATTTCCAGTAATTGTTGCTGTTGGCAAAGGATTAACAGTTACGGTAGCTGTTCCAGTTTGTGGATTAGAGCAGGTAGTAGAACTTGCATCTTGAACTGAAACTAAAGTATACGTAAATGTTCCATCTACTCCTGTTGGTGCACTAACAGTTGCTGTGTTACCTGTAGAAACAACGGTTTGATTCGCTGCTCCATTCAAGGAATAAGTAAATGTATAAGGCGATGTACCATTTGCACCTGTAAATGTAATGTTAGGTGCAGTTCCATTTTGACAGATATTTACTGTTCCTGAAATCGTTGCAGTTGGCAAAGGATTAACTTTTACTGTGGCAGTTCCTGTTTGAGGATTAGAGCATGTAGTTGAACTAGCATCCTGAACTGAAATTAAAGTATAAGCAAATGAACCCACTGTTCCTGTTGGTGCTGCTACCGTTGCTGTGTTTCCTATTGACACAACCGTTTGATTTGTCGCTCCGTTTATTGAGTATGTAAATGTATAAGGCGCTGTACCATTTGCACCTGTAAAGGTGATATTTGGAGAAGTTCCATTTTGACAGATGTCTACTGTTCCTGCTATAGTTGCAGTTGGCAAAGGATTAACTTTCACTGTGGCAATTCCTGTTTGTGCATTTAAGCAAGTAGTTGAACTTGCATCTTGAACTGAAACTAGTGCATAAATAAAAGATCCAGATACTCCCGTTGGTGCAGTTACTGTTGCTGTATTTCCTGTACCTGTAGTGACAATTGTTTGAGCACCACCACTGTTAATAGTATAGGTAAAAGTGTAAGGAGCAGTTCCATTAGCACCTGTAAATGTAATTGTTGGAGCAGTTCCGTTTTGACATATATCGATGCTTCCAGCTATTGTCGCTGTTGGCAATGGATTGACAATGACTGTTACTGTTCCTGTCTGTGGATTAGAACACGTTGTTGAACTAGCATCCTGAACGGATATGAGCTCATAAACAAAAGTTCCATCAACGGATGTAGGGGCAGGTACTGTTGCTATATTTCCTGTTGAAACTACCGTTTGATTAGCACCTCCATTTAATGTATAAGTAAATGTATATGGTGCCGTTCCATCTGCTCCTGTAAAAGTAATAGTTGGTGCCGTTCCATTTAAACAGATATCTGTTGTCCCTGAAATAGTTGCTGTTGGTAGTTTATTAACTTTTACTATTGCTTTCCCTGTTTGTGGATTAGTACAAGTCGTTGAACTAGCGTCTTGTAATGAAACAAGTGCATAAGTAAAGATACCGTCTGTTGTTGTTGGCGCTGATACCGTTGCTACACCAGTATTATCAGAAGTAACAGTCATGTTTACACCATTATTTAAGGTATACGTGAATATATAAGGTACGGCCCCAATTGCACCCGTAAAGGTAATTGTTGGAGAGGGATCGTTTTGACAAACATCTATTGTTCCTACAATTGTTGCAGTAGGCAATGGATTTAATGTTACCGTTATATCATAAGGAGTAACAGATGAACAGCCTGCAAGTGTAGGCGTTACACTATATACAACCGTACCAGCCGTTGTGCCCGTTGAAGTCAAGGTTTCTGCAATAGGTGTGCCTGTTCCTGACCCTGCACTTCCTGTAACATTTGTGCTTACTGATGTCCATGAATAAGAATCTGCCGTAGGTGTAGAACTTAAAGCAATTGAAGTTGTTAAACCTGAACAAAGTGATGCCGTAGTTGGCGTGCTTGTCATATCTATTTCTGGACTCACCGTTACCGTTATATCATAAGGAGTAACAGATGAACAGCCTGCAAGTGTAGGAGTTACACTATATACAACCGTACCAGCCGTTGTCCCTGTTGAGGTCAAAGTTTCTGCAATAGGTGTGCCCGTTCCTGACCCTGCACTTCCTGTAACATTTGTGCTTACAGATGTCCATGAATAAGAATCTGCCGTAGGTGTAGAACTTAAAGCAATTGAAGTTGTTAAACCTGAACAAAGTGATGCCGTAGGTAGCGTGCTTGTCATATCTATTTCTGGACTCACCGTTACTGTGATGTCATAAGGAGTAACAGATGAACAGCCTGCAAGTGTAGGAGTTACACTATATACAA
>JBEBRN010000022.1:0-40228 GCA_040394775.1 Taishania pollutisoli | reverse complement strand
TTAAATTCCCACAACCGTTGTTGGGGAGGGCAAAATTAATAACTTATTTTATTATTGCAACACTTTTTGAAAATATTTTAATTTTATTTTCCTTTGTTGAGCTTGCAAATATATTACTTCCTTATCGATATAAACAAACACCTGTTATAAAATTAATCATCTGTTAACAAATGCTATTTTACTGCTGTGTATCTTTGTTTTTTATATCTCGTTGCTACGTTAAGCGGGGACAAAGATACTGCCTTTTTATTTATATGCAAGTGTTTTTGAAATTTATTTTATTTATTTTATGAGAGCTTTAATTTGCACCACTAATAGTGGTAAGATAAAAGAGTTTAAAGATAAGCTATCTTCATTTCATTTTTTCACTCTAAAAGAGGAAGATATATTTATTGACATAGCGGAAACAGGGAATACTTTTGAGGACAACGCATTATTAAAACTAGATACAATTTTAAAAGCTCATCCTTATTTAATGGATAAATATGACCTTATTTTAGCTGAAGATTCAGGATTGTGTGTTGATATATTAGATGGTGCACCAGGTATTTATTCTGCGCGATATGGTGGCGAACATGGAAATGATATTTTAAATAATAATCGTTTATTGGCTAATTTAGAATTTCAAACCAATAGAAGAGCTCATTACGAAGCTTGTATTGCTGCCTTCTTTTCTAATACGCAATATACTTTTACTGGTAAGGTTTTGGGTACTATTTCTTTAGAATCCAAAGGAGAAAATGGTTTTGGGTACGATCCTCTCTTTATTCCAGGAGGTTATGTTGAAACTTTTGGTGAATTGGACAATACTATTAAAATGAAAATAAGTCATCGGGCAAACGCAATTGAGTTGATGATGAATGCTCTTCGTCTCGAATAGATGTAACCTACTCAAGTATTCTTCGTATTAATTGCTGAATCTAAAGTTTTAAAGTTAATACCTTATCATGAAGAGCTTACTTATTATAATACATATTTGTTTATTAATGCTATTCAATCAATTGTTGGCACAAGAGATAATTTCGTCTGATAATATCGCCGATTTAAAAGGTGCTGTAGAAGTTGAAAGAAATAGAACATATACGATAGAGTTTACTGGAAATTATGGGTGGGAAAAGGATTTCTCAAAATCTTCTTTAAATAATGAGTTAATTGAGAAAAACTCTATTTTTCTTATTAAGAGATGTCAATCAAATAGTGATTTGATTTTTGAATTATCGTATGATAAGCCAACGTTACAATTGGTTATTATGAAGTTTAATTATACTATTGATGGTAAGTTACCTGAATTAAAGGATATGCAAACTGTCTATCTTTCAAAAGAGCTTAGAGCTAAATATTCTAATTTAGAATCTGAAGGAGATTATAGATTGCCTGAATTTAAATGTGATAGAGGAGAGGCGTTTCTAATGATTATAAATAATGTAAAGAAATCGTATGGTCGATTAAATCTTACATTGAAAAGTGCTGAAATAGATACGAAGGTCCAGGCAGTTGACCGAACAAGGGTTTTTGATGATCGTTTACCAAATGACAATACAAATATCTATTTAAAAATTAGAGATGATGAAACAGGATTACCGATTATAGCGAAGGTAAACATAACAACAAAGAAAAGATCTTCTCTTTATAGTGCTTCTGATATTCTTTTAGGAGCGGATTCTAAAACGAAAGTTAATATAATATGTGATGCTGAAGGCTATTTTTTCAAGGACACAGCAGTGAATATGTCAACTTTAACTAATGATACAGTTGTTATTGAGATGAAGTCCATTAGTGTCGGTAAAATTTTTAAGATTGATAAAATCGAATTTTTAAAAGGAACAGATCAATTATACCCTGGGGCAGAAGGGATTTTGCGAAGAGTAAAAGATTTCTTAATACTAAACTCAGATGTTCGAATTGAAATTCAAGGTCATGTAAATAGTGATGGGGACGAAAGTAAAGTAGCAATGAAGTTATCTAAGAAAAGGGCACTTGCTATTAAAAAGTACTTTTTAAAGGCAGGAATCAATAAAGATAGAATGACTCATATAGGATATGGTAATAAAATGCCCGTTTATCCAACTCCCAAAAATGAATACGAGCAACAAGCAAATAGACGTGTAGAAATTAAGATTATTCAATAATTTAGCGTTTAAACTGTCTTACTATTTACACTATAATTTGATTTATATCCTCACGGAATCCCTCATATTTGATAGTTTGTTTGTATATTTGCGATGATTTTGTTTAAAATAATTTAAATTTCGTAATATATATTTACTATGTCAAATAAATCAACCATATTTTGGACCCGAACAGATGAAGCGCCGTTATTGGCAACCTATTCTTTTTACCCAATTGTAAAGGCAATTTCAAAAACAGCTGGCATCAATGTTGAATTGAAAGATATTTCTCTTGCAGGCCGTGTTTTAGCAATTTGCTCAGACTATATAAAGCCTGAACAAAGAAAGGAGGATGCCTTAGCTATCTTAGGTGATTTGGTTAATACACCTGAAGCTAATGTGATTAAATTACCGAACATCTCAGCTTCTATTCCACAATTAAAAGGAGCAATTGCTGAATTGCAAGCAGCTGGATTTGCAGTTCCAAATTATCCAGATGAAGTTAAAACTGAAGAAGATACTAAATTAAGAGCTATTTACGCAAAAGCATTGGGTTCAGCAGTGAATCCTGTTTTACGTCAAGGGAATTCTGATAGACGTGCTCCTAAAGCAGTGAAGAATTTTGTTAAGGCGCATCCACACTCAATGGGAACATGGTCAAAAGATTCAAAAACCAAAGTTGCTCATATGACAGGTGGTGATTTCTACGGAACTGAAAAGTCAGTTACTGTTGAAAACGCTTCTCAGTATAAAATTGAATTTGTTGGAAAAGATGGTTCAACGAAAGAGTTAAAAGGTTTAGCTTCTTTAAAGGCAGGTGAAGTAATTGATACTTCAGTTATGAATATGAATGCGTTGAAGGCTTTTGTAGCTAAAGCGAAAGAAGAAGCGAAGGCAGCGGGTATACTTTTATCTGCTCACTTGAAAGCAACGATGATGAAAATTTCTGATCCAATTATTTTTGGCGCAATTGTGGAAGTTTACTTTAAGGATGTTTTTGAGAAATACAGCGATGTATTTACAGCTTTAAATATTAATAAGAATAACGGTTTAGGTGAAGTTTACGCGAGAATCGCTGGTCATCCTCAAGAAGCAGAAATTAAAGCAGCAATTGAAAACACCATTAATGAAGGACCAGATTTAGCAATGGTGAATTCTGACAAAGGAATTTCTAATTTCCACGTGCCTTCTGACGTAATTGTTGATGCTTCTATGCCAGCAATGATCCGAATAGGAGGGAAAATGTGGGATAAAGAAGGAAATGAACGTGATACATTAGCGATTATTCCTGATCGTTCTTATGCAGGTGTGTACGTGGCAACGATTGATGACTGTAAAGCAAATGGCGCTTATGATCCAAAAACGATGGGTTCTGTGGCTAACGTTGGTTTGATGGCTCAAAAAGCAGAAGAATACGGTTCTCATGACAAAACATTCCAGGCAGCTGCAAACGGTACCATTCGCGTAGTAGATGAAAATGGTGCTACGATTATGGAACAAGCAGTTGAGACTGGGGATATTTTCCGTATGTGTCAAGTGAAAGATGCTCCGATTCAAGATTGGATTAAGTTAGCAGTAACAAGAGCGCGTTTATCAAATACACCTGCTATTTTTTGGTTAGATGAAAATCGTGCACACGATAGAGAAATTATACGTAAAATCGAGAAATATTTACCAAATTACGATACTAATGGTTTGGATATTCGTATTTTAAATCCAGTGGAAGCAACTAAGTTTTCATTGGAAAGAATTCGTAAAGGTTTAGATACTATTTCAGTAACAGGTAATGTTTTGCGTGATTACTTAACTGACCTTTTCCCTATTTTGGAAGTGGGTACTTCTGCAAAAATGCTTTCTATCGTTCCATTGATGAATGGCGGTGGTTTGTTTGAAACAGGCGCTGGTGGTTCTGCTCCGAAGCACGTTCAACAATTCTTGGAAGAAGGTTATTTACGTTGGGATTCTTTAGGTGAATTTATGGCGTTAGTTCCATCTTACGAACACATGTCTATTGCTACAAACAATGCAAAAGCACAAGTTTTAGCAGATGCGTTGGATGTAGCGACTGAAAAAGTGTTGGAAAATGGAAAATCTCCGGCTCGTAAAGTGGGACAGATTGATAATAGAGGATCTCATTTTTACTTAGCGCTATATTGGGCAAATGCATTGGCAACTCAAACCAAAGATGCTGAGTTAGCGGCTAAATTTGCGCCAATTGCAAAAGAATTAAATGAAAACGAAGCGAAGATTAATGAAGAATTATTGGGAGCACAAGGAAAAGCTCAGAACATTGGCGGATACTATCTTCCAAATGATGATTTAGCAACTAAAGCTATGCGTCCAAGTGCTACATTTAATGCGATTATAGCGAAGATTTAATAGTAGAAAATTAAGGATAACCAAAAGGGAGAACATATCGTTCTCCCTTTTTTATTTTCTATAATAATCCTGATGAATTTCATCAGGATTATAAATTTCTATTTCGACGTTAACTTCCAAGCGCCATCAATCGGTTGAGAAGCGAATTCTTTTTGTTTTTCTTCTTTAATATGATTCCAAATCGATTCAATAGACGCATTTATAGCATCTTCTTCTTCTTCGAAAGCAGTGTAAAGCAGTGTTGTTGGTGTAAAGTATTGTTTTACGAAATTGGTGTCGAAGTTACCAGAACGAAATGCTGGATGTTTTAAAACAAACTTTCCAAAATCTAAAGTAGTTTTCAAACCAGAGATTTGATATTCGTCGATAGCAACAATAGCTCTTTCGATAGCTTCTTCACGTGTAGCGCCTTTGACCACTAACTTTGCAATCATTGGATCGTAGAAAATTGGAATTTCCATTCCTTCTTCAAAAGCATCGTCTACACGAACAAATTCACCTTGCGGAATACGGTAACGCTTAAGTCGACCAATATCTGGGGTAAATCCGGCTAATGCATCTTCTGCATAAACACGCACTTCAATCGCATGACCATCGATAAATAATTCATCTTGTAGTTTTGGAAGACGTTCTCCTTCAGCTACGCGAATTTGCCATTCTACTAAATCTAAATTAGTGATTTCTTCCGTTACAGGATGTTCCACTTGTAAACGGGTATTCATCTCTAAGAAGTAGAATTTGTGTTCGGCATCCAATAAAAACTCAACGGTTCCAGCACCTACATAATTACACGATTTACAAACTGCAACTGCTGCTTCTCCCATTTCTTTTCTTAAAGCAGGCGTCAAAACAGCACTCGGCGCTTCTTCTACTACTTTTTGGTGACGACGCTGAATTGAACATTCACGTTCAAATAAATAAACGTGATTTCCTAGCGTGTCTGAAAAAACTTGAATTTCAATATGTCGCGGTTTGGTCACGAATTTCTCAATGAATACACTATCATCACCAAATGAAGAACGTGCTTCGCTTTGCGCAAGGTGCATTTGTTCTTCTAAGTCCTCCATGTTTTCTACTAAACGCATTCCTTTTCCACCACCACCAGCAGAAGCTTTGATAAGTACAGGTAAACCTACTTTTTTAGCCACTTCAATTGCTTCTTTCGGATCGGAAACAGCTCTGTCAATTCCAGGAACTAATGGTACATCGTATTTTGCAACCGTTTGTTTCGCCGTTAATTTATCACCCATTAAATCAATCGCATCTGGTGATGGACCGATAAAAGTGATTCCTGCTGCCGCTGCTTTTCGAGCGAAATTGGCATTCTCAGATAAGAAACCATATCCAGGATGAATGGCGTCCACGTTTAACTTTTTACAATAGTCAAGTATTAAATCTTGTTTTAAATAACTTTCTGAAGAAGGTGATTTACCTAGATAAACAGCTTCGTCGGCTTCTAAAACGTGCGGTGCTTTAGCATCAGCATCTGAATAAACGGCTACCGTTTGAATGCCCATCTTTTTAGCAGTTCGGATGACTCTTCTTGCAATTTCACCTCTGTTGGCAATTAATATCTTTTTGATTTTACCCATGCGTTTGTAACTGTTAATTTAGTGTCCCAAAATTAATGAATAAAAGCGTATCTCAAAAACTTCAACGTAACAACTTTTTAGAATGTTGTTTTTTGAGGAATAATTTTTCGATACGCTTTCAACAAATAGTTATTGATTTCTCCTTCGACTTTAAAAATGATTAAAATGAAAGGATAGGTTATCGTAAAACAAAAAGACCGAACTAGAATATCAATCCAGCGATTTTCGAGATGTGGCAAAAATTCATAGATAAGAATATTTACAGCAAATAGAATTAAAACGAGGAATTGACTTTTTGTAAAAGGATGTAATTTATATTGATGCCAAACAAAATAAGCTCTACCAATATTATACACTAACAAAGCAATCATGGTTCCTAAAGCCGCTCCTGTCATTCCCATTGTTGGAATAAAAAGAACATTTAAGAAATAAACAATAGCAATTAATACAAAGGTGAAAATCAAATCAAACGCATATTTTTTAGACATGGTAAAAATAGTGCCATTCAAACCCAAATACATATCTGTTAAACGACCAATCATAATGAATAAGAACACCGATATTCCGGCTACAAATTCTGGTTTTAAGATATAGAAAATAGCTTCTCGATTGATCCAGATATACATGAAAAGTACTGTAGAAATAATGAGTAAAACCGAACTTACCTTTTGATACAGTTCTTGCATCTTGACCATGTCTTTTGCTTTCCAATACACTGCAACCATTGGAGTTGTGATACGAATAAGTGTACGATACGGAACTTGTAAAAATGCGGTAATAAAAACGACGGTGGTATAAATTCCTGTTTCAGAAAGACCTAAATAAGCAGCAACCATCAAAGCATCAATCGTGGTGACAATCATACTTCCAATTGTATTGAAATAACTTAACGCACTGAATCGAAGTAAAATTCTTCTAAACCGCTTCGGAATATCAATCTTCCAACTCGTTAGATTTAATTCCTTTAAATAAATGAGATAAACGAATAGAATAACCGTTGGAATAAAGTAAACGAGTGAAGATATTTTAATCAATGTATCAAAACTCATCCATTTGAAGCCAAAAGCCAAAATGGCAAGCATCGTTACTATTCGCAAAACTACTTCGTAGAGTAGCACTGAAATAACATTTTTGTATAATGCTCTTAAGTAATTATCAAATAACGAGAAATAGATGTAAGCAACGCCAATGGGAATAAACCATAGATAATAGGTGACGAATTCAGGAGATTTTACCGCATAATAACTACTTACTTTGTCCTTGAAAATAAAAGCGAGTGTAGTGAAAATAATAACTCCAAAAGTGATGATTAGAAAGTTGTATTGCAGAAATCCGAAGTTGTTTTTGGACTTATTATGAAAAAATGGGAAGAATTTACCTACTGTAAAGACCGTTCCAAAATTGCAAAATTGTGCGAATAACAAACCAACCGAAAGTAATAGATTGAGTAATCCAATTTCTTCGGTAGTTAGGAAAATAATAAATAAAAATGCTTTGTTAAAATAGCCTAAGAACATTCCTAAGTAGGAAAGTAGTGTAATTTTAGCCGCATCTTTTTGAACAACTCCCATTCATTTGCTTAATTGAACTCAAAACTATTATTTTTTCGCTCAGAAACCACTCATTACGATTAAATGTTCGTATTTTTTTTACGCTTCGAAAACAAACCACTACTTTTGAAGTATCGTTTTAACAACGAATCGGATGGGAGAAACACGGCAACATAACATACAAAACGTCACATTATTTAGTTTACTTTCCAATATAGTTTTGACAATCATTACGTGGATTGCAGGCGTTTTAGGAAATTCGAATGCTATTATTGCCAATGCGATTGAATCGACGAATGATATTATTGCTTCGAGTGTTGTTTTCTTTGGCTTAAAATATTCGCAAAAACCTGCCAATGAAGATTATCCGTATGGACGTGGTCGAATTGAGCCAATCATCACATTTATTGTGGTATTGATAATGATTCTTTCTGCGGTGTTCATCGTTCTTGGTGCTATTCATAATATGAATACGCCGCATGCACTCCCAAAAAAATGGACGTTAATTTTTGTCACCGCTTTTCTAGTCTGGAAAGAATGTTGTTATCGTTTGGTGTATAAGAAAAGTAAGCAACTGAATAGTTCGGCCTTATTGGCGGAGGCGTGGCATCATCGAAGTGACGCATTAACATCAATAGCAACACTTGCAGGTATTTCGTTAGCGTTATTTTTAGGAGCAGAATATGCTTATTTAGATGATGTAGCAGCAATTGTGGCCAGTATTTTTATCGTGTATAATGCTTTTAAAATTTTCAGACCAGCTTGGGGCGAAATCATGGATAAGAATTCCCACGAAAAATTCAAATTGATGATTTATGAAGATGCCCAATTAATTCCAGACATCATTCAAATTGAAAAATGCCATGTACGTAAAGTGGGAATTTACTACTACATTGATATGCATTTGGAAGTCGATGGGAAAATGCCCGTACGTCGAGGACATGCTATTTCTCATGAATTTAAAGACTTGTTAATGGACAAGCACCATGAAATAGGAGATGTCTTAATTCATATTGAACCAGCAGTTGGAACTTGAAATAAAAAAAGAATACTATTGATTGATAATTTCCATCATTTCAAGCGTATAGCTGAGAATTTCTAAACCAATATTGGTATCTTCCTTAAAAGAAACTTGACCATTAATTTCAAACTGACCATTTTTTTGGACAATAGCTATATCCGTCACATCTACTTTATTTAAAAAACGTTTGGTAGGAGTGAAGCCTGGAATAAAATTTAAACCAGCTGAAACAAGTACACTTCCTTTGACATCCGTCAACTTAGAGAGATTTCCTCTTAATGTAAAGACTTCATTCGTTTTATTTTGCATTAGACTTGATTCATCCATTCCGAAAAACCATTCTTTGTTGTTCAGCTTTTTAAGGATGTATTTCTGCCCAGAAATAATGATTCGATAATTATCTTCTTGATAATCGTAGAATCTTATCAAAGGATATTTTTTAAAGATTAATTTCAAATGTGCAATGTCGAGTGTTTCTTTTACCGAAAAAACAGTGTTTAAAATAGGGAAGAAGCCTTGTTTTGAAACTGCTCCACCTTCGTAATCAATTGCAGCTAAATCAATATTTTCTAAAAATACCTTCCAATCATTTGGAAGCATCGTGTTATCTAACCTTAAGGAAGGCATAACTAAGTGTAAAAACAATCCTTTGTTGGTAGGTATTTGACTAAGTTGATTAGATGATTCATATGGAATGGAGCCTGATATATTAAGTTGATTATCTTTCAAGGAGAGAATCAGTTTCTCATTGTTTCTCGAATACACGTTCAAAATATTACCCGATTGTTGTTGGATATGTTTGAATTTTTGTGGCAACTTAAAATTATCCGAAAGTACTAGAAAACCTTTATTATCTTTAACAAATGCAGTTATATTCATTTGACTAGCCATCGACCTGAAGTCTTTTTCATTGGTAATGTCAACCATGAGATAGCGGCTTGTACTATTTTCTGTATTAGTGGTAACCAAAACAATTGGTTTCAAAATATTGACTCCAATTTTTTCCTTTAGTGGTTCTCCTTTTTGTTCTTTAGTGACGGCCAGTAATTTTTCATATAAAGGTTGGTAATTTTCATCAGTTCCTAGTCTTTGTGCTACATCGATAAGTGTTTGTGTTGAATTGATGACAACTACCTGCTGAAAGTCACTTGGAATTTCAATTGTTTGTGGTTTCTTACTTTCAGTAAAAATAAAAATTGACCAAGTCGTTGCCCATAATATGCTTAGAGCAATTGTCACTTTCAAAACAATTCTTATTTTTGAACTTTGCATAGCACGAATATACGATATTCACCAAACTTTTTAACGTTGAATAAAATATTATTTAATATCTTAAAGCTATCCGGCTGGAGGATTCATGAACATCAACCGGACGGAGTACGCAAAGCGGTTATTTGTGTTGCTCCACATACTTCTAATTGGGATTTTGTCATTGGAAAAATTGCTTTCGGACATTATGGAATTCCCACGAAGTTTTTGATTAAAAAAGAGCTATTTATTTTTCCTTTTGGTATCTTATTACGTCAATTAGGAGGGTTACCTGTTGATCGAAATAAGAAATCAAATATTACACAGCAGGCTATTACGTATTTTAATTCTCACGATGATTTTTACTTAGTCTTCACACCTGAAGGCACACGCGATTATCAACCTAATTGGAAAAAAGGATTTTACCACATTGCGTTGAATGCGAATGTGCCCATTTATTTGGGGTTTATCGATTATAAAAACAAAACAGGTGGATTTGACGGTTTATTTATTCCGACAGGTGATGCTGAAAAAGACGTGCTTGAAATAAAAAGAAGATTGGAGAAATATACGGGGAAAAGACCGAATAATGGTATTCGAAAAGAGGAAATAAATTGATTATTTTTTCTTGATAGTATCCGTTTTTTTGTCGTAACCATACGGACAATGTTTGCAGCCACTTTTACAACAATAACCTCTTTTTAAAAGATACTTTTCCGTGAAAACAATATATCCAAGGTCGCTCAAATAATAATCATCTGGTTCGAGATTTTTTCTCTTAGAAAAGCCTAAATCATCTTCACTCATAGCACAAAAATACAAAACTTAAAATGAATTATCCGAATCTAAATAATGCAATCTTACAGGAACTAACAACCGACGATTGGAAGCAACGGAATTTAACCGTTTTGGTCAAGCGAGATGATTTAATTCATGATGAGATTTCCGGCAATAAATGGCGTAAGTTGCTCTATAATATCGAGGAAGCAAAGTTTAATAAAAATGAGACTATTCTCACTTTTGGCGGCGCTTTTTCCAATCATTTAGTCGCGACGGCTTGCGCTTCTAATTTGTTAGGATTCAAGTCGATAGGAGTTGTTCGTGGCGATGAATTAAATAAAAATAGTAACGACTCGCTAAAACGTTGTGCAGCCTACGGTATGCAACTGGTTTTTGTTTCTCGTCCTGAATATCAACTTCGTTACGATAGAGAATGGTGGAAAGAATTACATATTGATTATCCCAACTCATTTATTGTTCCTGAAGGAGGAGCTAATTATTATGGGATTTTAGGTTGTCAAGAGATATGGTCAGAATTACCCAAAGACGTTAATCGCGTTTTTGTCGCACAAGGAACCACTACTACCAGTTGCGGTATCTTATTAGGAAGTCCAGAGAAGTGTAAAGTTCATGTTGTCCCTGTTCTAAAAGGCTTTGATTCAGAGGCAGAAATGAGACAGCTATTCCAGCAATCTTTTTTAGATGAAGAATTAATCAGTGAGTTTTTGGATCGCCTAGTTATTGAAAAAGACTATCACTTCGGAGGATATGGAAAATATACCGATGAATTGTTAACCTATATTACCACAAAATATCGCCAGTTCAATTTAAAATTAGACCCGATTTATACATCTAAAGCATTTTACGCACTAGAAGATACTATCCAGAAATTAAATCTTAGAAATGAAAAAATTATTTTCATTCATACTGGTGGTATTCAAGGAAGTAGAGAGGTTGAATTAAGAGAAGGTGTTAAATTACATGCCTTTAAATGATGATTCTTAATCATTGAATTTATTCTAAATCCATATCTTGAACATAGCTATTGAACCTTTTATTTGAAAATATAGAAATCTCTTTTTGCATGCTTTTAAAAGAATTCACGAATGAGCTTTTATTCAAATGACCGATATAGGAATGAATACTTCTCTTCTTCTTATTTTTAGAAACAACTATTTGAGTTGTTTTTTTTGATAGTTCTTTTATAAATTTACTAGAATATGTTACTTTTCTTTTAGACATTAAATTTTTATATTTTATTAGCATACAATATAGTGATTTATTTTTAATTGCTATATGTTTTAGTGATAAAATAACATGTTTTTTTTTGTAAAATGTAAGAAATGTTGATAGTTTGTTAATAATTAAAATTGCTTGACATACATTTTTCTCATATATTTGTAACACTATTTTGTAAAAAAATAAAATATTAATTTAATAAAAGGGGCTGCTGAAAACTTATTAGAGTAAGCAACAATTTAAACTACAATTTATGAAAAACAAGTACTCAAGATTGAAAACTAATTTCACTAAAACAAAAAGAGTCACGACATTATTTCTCCAAACTCTATTCCTGTTAATTGGAACCAGTATGAGTCTTAATGCCCAATACTGTATCCCTACTTATACTTATGGGTGTCAACCTGCGGGAAGTGATAATATTGGAATAAATGACTTTTCAATTATAGGGGAGAATAGTACTTCTATAATGGATCTTAGCTCAGGATGCTCAGTTAATAGTTATGATGATAAAACGGCTTTATCTGCAGTTGAATTAAACCAAGGTTATAATTACACAGTGAATATCGCTTCCAACTCAAATTATAATGCCGAGTATGTCGCTATTTGGATAGATTTTAATGATGACTATATATTTGATGGTAATGAGCTGGTAGGTGCTTCTACAGTTGCAATAGGCTATGGAGGTGTAGTGCAAGTTAATATTCCAATTACAGCTACTATTGGAACTCATAGAATGCGTGTGGCGTTGTCTTATGATGAACAAAGAGATCCATCAACATTCGATCCTTGTTATCCTCGTACTTCTCCTACGAATTCATATCAATCTTTTGGAGAAACAGCTGACTATATGGTTAAAGTGTTAGCACCAAATGCATGTTCAGGTATGCCGAATGCTGGAGTAGCCAGTGCGCCGAGTTCAGTATGTGTTAACTCTGATTTTACATTAATAAGTACAGGTGCAACTTTATATGAAGCCGGTCAATCCCGTTATTGGCAGTCTTCTCCTGCAGGTCAGAATATTTGGACAGATATTGTAGGTGCAATGAATGATTCCTATACAATTGCAAGCGGTATATCAGCGGCAACAGATTATAGATATATTATCACATGTACGAATACAAGTGATTCTGATACATCGAATGTTTTTAGTGTTGTTTTAAGCCCAGTAACGGAGTGTTATTATACATATGATTTATGTAGTTTTGATATGAGTATCAACAATGTTGAATTAGTAGGTGAGACCCTAACATTAGACAATAATTCAACATGTAATGCTTTCAATTATGAAGATTTTACGTCGACCACTACGATTCCAGATTTAAAAATAGGTTCATCCTATAGTCTTGACGTTTCAACAGATTATATGTATAACGGCACTGATCACTCTTCAGATCAAAATGTAAGAGCTTGGATTGATTACAATAATGATGGTTTTTTTGACAATACGGAAGAGATTGTCACAACAAATGGAGCAGGAATAATTGGTGGATTAGCTTCTTTTAATTTCACAGTTAACCCAATTTATGCTATTGCAGGACAGCATACTTTGCGTGTAAGAATGACTTTGTTTGGTGCTAATCCAATTGACCCCACAGCAATAGAGCAATATGGAGAAACAGAGGATTATACGATAAATGTTATATCAGCTCCTTTGTGTTCTGCTATGCCAAGCGCAGGAACAATAAATGGACCTAGCTCAATATGTTTTGATACAGATTTTACTTTAAGTGAAACAGGTGCTACTTCAACTTATCAAACTGGGTTAACTAGGAAGTGGCAATCTTCCCCAGCAGGACAAAATGTATGGACAGATATTGTTGGCGCAACAACTGCTCCTTACACAGTTACAGGCGGTATATCAGCAGCAACAGATTATAGATATATTATCATATGTACGAATACAAGTGATTCTGATACATCAAATATTGTGAATGTTGCTCTTATTCCTGAAACTGAATGTTACTACTCTGATAACTTATGTTTGTATAATTTAGATATTGTCCAAGTTAAATTAGCTGGCGAAAGTGTTACATTGGATAATCCTTCAGGATGTAATGCTTTCAATTATGAGGATTTTACTACTGCTACACCCATTCCTGATTTGATAGTAGACAGTACGTATACACTAACTGTTTCAACTACTTATATGAATTATGGTAATGATTTTTCATCTGCTCAAAATGTAAGTGCTTGGATTGACTATAATGGTAATGGTGTTTATGAAAGCCATGAAGAGATCGTTGCAACAAATGGAGCTGGATTGGTATTGGGAACAACTGACTTGAACTTTACAGTAGACGCTGCGTATGCAGCGGCAGGGCAATATACGATGCGTGTAAGAATGGTTTTTCAAGGATCAGGTCCAATACATCCAACTGCTAGTGAGGTATACGGCGAAACCGAAGATTACACTGTAAATATTTCATTGGTTGCGCCTATTTGTTCAGGAATGCCAAACGCAGGAGTAGTGAGTGCACCGAGTACTATTTGCCCTAATTCAGATTTTAGTATTACGACAACAGGCGGTTCTACCTTTGAGGTTGGTCAATCGCGTAAGTGGCAATCTTCACCTATGGGAGATAACACATGGACTGATATAGTGGGGGGAACAAGTAATCCTTTCACAATTATAGGAGGAATTACAGCAGCAATGGATTATAGATATATTATCACATGTACGAATACAAGTGATTCTGATACATCAAATGTATTTAGTGTTGTTTTAAGCCCAGAAACAGAGTGTTATTATACATATGATTTATGTGGTTTAGGTATGAATATCAACAATGTTGAGCTAGTGGGTGAAACCCTAACATTAGATAATAATTCAACATGTAATGCTTTCAATTATGAAGACTTTACAACGACGGCAACAATCCCAGATTTAATGATTGGGAGTACTTATACTCTAAATGTCACAACAACATTTATGTATAACAGCTATGATTATTCTTCAGATCAAAATGTAAGAGCTTGGATTGATTATAATAATGATGGGATTTTTGATAATACGGAAGAGATTGTCACAACAAATGGAGCTGGAATGAGTGGAGGTTTAGCTTCCCTGAGTTTTACAGTCAACCCAACTTACGCTTCTGTAGGACAATATAAGATGCGAGTTAGAATGAATTTACAAGGTTCTAATCCAATAGACCCTTCAGCGGTCATTAATTATGGAGAAACAGAGGATTATACGGTAAATATTATTCCAATGATTGCCTGCTCTGGTATGCCGGATGCTGGATTAATCGATGGGCCAAGTACTATATGTAATAATACCGATTTCACTTTAAACACAATAGGTTCTACTATAAATAGATCAGGATTGTCTAGAAAATGGCAGTCTTCAATAGCAGGACAAAATGTATGGACAGATATTGTAGGCTCAACAGCTGATTCTTGTATGGTTACGGGAGGAATTTCAGTAGCAACAGATTATAGATATATTATCACATGTACGAATACAAGTGATTCTGATACATCTACTGTTTTTAGTGTGGCTCTAAGCCCAGAAACAGAATGTTACTATTCCGACAACCTGTGTCAATACGCTTTATATATTGAAAATGTCAATTTAGTAGGCCAAACCTTAACGTTAGATAACCCTTCAACATGTGGGGCTTTTAATTATGAAGACTATAGAGGTATTACAACAGCACCAGATTTATTAGTAGGTAATACTTATACACTTACTGTTTCGACAGCGTTTATGAATTTTGGTAATGATTATTCGGCCACTCAAAATGTGAGTGCTTGGATTGACTATAATGGCAATGGAGTTTTTGATGCTTCGGAAGAAATTGTAGCAACAAACGGAAGCGGAATGACTGGAGGAATGGTTGCGCTAAATTTCACAGTGAACCCTTCGCTTGCAACCACAGGTCAGTATACCATGCGAGTTAGAATGACTCAAAATGATTCTAATCCTATAGATCCATCAGCAGTAATTCCTTTGGGAGAAACTGAGGATTATACGGTGAATATTATTTGTGGATCGATGTCTGTTAATCTTGGATTAGATCAATCATACTGTGCAGGAGAAGCTTTCTCAACTACTATAGATGCAGGGAATGCAGGTGCTACCTATCTTTGGAATAATGGTTCAACCAATCAAACATTAACCGCTACGACTGCTGGTACTTATTCAGTAATTGTAACCGATATTAATGGTTGTAAAGGAAAAGACACCATTGTCATAACAGAAGACGCACTTCCAATAATTAATTTAGGTAATGATTTTTCTTATTGTGTAGGGTCAACTTTATCTGCCACATTGGATGCGCAAAATACAGGTGCTACTTATCTATGGAATGACAACTCAACGAATCAAACGTTAACGGTTACCACTGCTGGAACTTATTCAGTAATAGTAACGGATGCGAATAGTTGTGTTGGGAAAGACACTATTGTCGTGACAGAAGATGTTGCTCTAATAGTTGATTTAGGTATTGATCAATCATACTGCGCTGGATCAGCATTCAGTTCTACATTGGATGCACAATATGCAGGGGCTACTTATTTGTGGAATGACAATTCAGCCAATCAAACATTGACTGCTACGACTGCTGGAACATATTCAGTAATCGTAACTGATATTGATGGATGTGTAGGAAAAGACACTATTGTTATAACAGAAAAAGTTACTCCAATAGTGAATTTAGGTCCTGACGATTCTTATTGTGCTGGAACAACATTCTCAACTACACTGAATGCAGGAAATACAGGTGCTAATTACCTTTGGAGTGACGGCTCAACCAATCAAACGTTGAACGTTTCAACAGCAGGTACTTATTCTGTAACGGTAACAAATGCGAATAACTGTAGTGCGAATGGTACTATTACCATTACTGAAGATGCAGCACCGGTTGTTAATTTAGGAACTGTTACTTCTTATTGTGCTGGTTCTTCTATGACCTTAGATGCAGGAAATACAGGTGCGACTTATCTTTGGAATGATGGTTCAACCAATCAAACGTTGAACGTCTCAGTTGCAGGTACTTATTCTGTAACGGTAACAAATGCGAACAACTGTAGTGCAAATGGCACTATCACAATTACTGAAAGTACATTACCAGTTGTTGATTTAGGTACTGTCACTACTTATTGTGCAGGTTCTTCTATGACATTGGATGCAGGAAACACAGGCGCTACTTATCTTTGGAATGATAACTCAACCAATCAAACGTTGAACGTCTCAGCTGCAGGAACTTATTCTGTAACGGTAAAAAATACAAACAACTGTAGTGCAAATGGTACTATCACAATTACTGAAAGTACATTACCAGTTGTTGATTTGGGTCCTATCACTTCTTATTGTGTAGGTTCTTCTATGACATTAGATGCAGGAAATGCAGGTGCTACTTATCTTTGGAATGATAACTCAACTAATCAAACATTGAGCGTTTCGACTGCAGGTACGTATTCTGTAGCAGTAACAGATGCGAACAATTGTAGTGCAAATGGTTCTATTACAATTACTGAAAATGCTTTACCAGTTGTTGATTTAGGATCTGATGATTCTTATTGTGCTGGAACAACATTCTCAACTATATTAGATGCACAGAATACAGGTGCTTCTTATCTGTGGAATGATAACTCAACCAATCAAACACTAACTGCTACTACTGCTGGATCTTACTCAGTGATTGTAACAGATATTGATGGTTGTGTAGGAAAAGACACTGTTGTTGTAACTGAAAATACACTCCCAGTAGTTAATTTAGGGAATGATTTCTCTTATTGTGTAGGATCAACATTGTCAACAACATTGGACGCGCAAAATACAGGAGCGACTTATTTATGGAATGACAACTCAACCAATCAAACACTCACAGTCACTACTGATGGAACTTATTCAGTGATAGTCACGGATGTGAATAACTGTGTAGGAAAGGATACTGTTGTTGTGACTGAAGATGTAATTCTAGTAGTTAATTTAGGTAATGATATTTCTTATTGTGAGGGATCAGCTTTCTCAACTACATTTGATGCACAATACGCTGGCGCTTCTTATGTTTGGAATGATAACTCAACCAATCAAACATTAGTGGTTACTTCTGCTGGAACGTATTCAGTAGTAATAACAGATGGTAGTGGTTGTGAAGGAAAAGATACAATTGTTGTAACTGAAAATGCTTTACCAATTGTTAACTTAGGTAATGACTTATCTTATTGTGAGGGATCAACGTTCTCAACAACATTGGATGCGCAGAATGCAGGTGCTACATACCTATGGAATGACAACTCAACCAATCAAACGTTAACTGCTACAACTGCTGGTACGTATTCAGTTGTCGTGACTAGTGCGAATAGTTGTTCAGGAAATGATACGATTGTTATAACTGAAGACGCACTTCCAACAGTTGCTCAAGTGACATCGACAGATAATGGTAATAATAGTTATACGTTTTCTGCAACAGGTGTTACAAATGTAACTTCATATGCTTGGAGCTTCGGAGATGGAGCAGTTTCTAGTGCTGTAAATCCTACGTATAATTATACAACACCTGGAAACTTCACCGTTACGTTGACTGTTTCTAATGATTGTGGAACTGATAGCACGTCTATTAATATACAGTCAACTGTTGGAGTAAAAGATTTGGAAGATGAAAACGTAATAAGCGTTTATCCAAACCCATCTAAAGGGAAGTATGTAATTACCGTTAGTCAAGAGATGAACGATGTTCCATTAGCTATTTTTACAGTAGATGGGAAGTTAATTTTCGAAATGACTTTCAACGGTAAAGAAACTCAAATTGACTTAAGCAATCACTCTGCAGGAATGTATTTCATGCAGTTAGGAAAAGTGAAATTAGTGAAGCTTGTTAAAGAGTAAGAGTAATAACGTTTTTAATACAATCAGAAAGCCATTCAAATTTGAATGGCTTTCTGATTTTTATGTAAATGGCTATTGATTAAAATAGACTGTATAACTCATCCTTTATACATAATTCTCTTCCTTTTATTCTGAGTTCTAATGCATAGTCGTACTAAGGGATCAATCAAAAATTCAATGTCAATTGCTGTGTGATAGGTTCGTCCTCATCTATAAAATTAGTCAACTGAACACCAATTAAACGTACTGGCTTAGCGAGTGGAAAGATATTTGCAATAAGCGCCACTATTTCTTTTTCAATCTGTTCTTTGTGATAGAATCCATTTTGATTGGTTGTGGAGCGTGTAATTGTTTTAAAGTCGTTGAACTTTACTTTTAATTGAACTGTTTTCGCAATCTTTCCAATGCGAGAGTAACGTTTCCATGCCCCTTCGATTATGTCGTGTGTTTCCTGGCAAAAAAGATGATAATCAAAGATGTCTTTTTCAAAAGTATTTTCACAAGCAACACTTTTGCGTTCACGATAAGGCTCGACTTCTCGAAGGTCAATTCCGCGACAAACATTGTAAAAATAGGCACCTGACTTTCCAAACTGATTGGTTAAGAATTCTAAGGAAAGCGTTTTTAAATCTTTCCCATTTAAAATCCCCATGTTGATGAATTTCTCAGCAGTCACTTTTCCAACACCAAAAAATTTTGTAATAGCTAATTTATCTAAAAACACTTCTGCATCTTGAGGGCGTATCACAAATAGACCATTAGGCTTATCTTGGTCGGAAGCTATCTTCGCTAAGAACTTATTATATGAAACTCCTGCTGATGCCACAAGTTGAATTTCATTCAGAATGTCATTTTTAATAGCTTGTGCTATAATTGTTGCCGACGGAATATTCACTTTATTGTATGTCACGTCTAAAAATGCTTCGTCAAGTGATAGGGGTTCGATTATGTCGGTGTATCTTGAGAATATTTGCTGTACTTGAATGGAAATCTCTTTGTATCGTTCAAAACGTGGCGGAACAAAGATAAGTCCAGGACATTTTCTAGCTGCAACAATGGAACTCATGGCAGAGCGCACACCAAATTTACGCGCTTCATAGCTTGCTGTTGTGAGAACACCTCTTTCACCTGACCAGCCGACAGCAACAGGTTTTTCTCTCAAATCCGGATTATCCAACTGTTCCACGGAAGCGTAAAAAGCATCCATATCAACATGAATAATTTTACGGATTTGCATACTGTTTTAAAATTTAAAGACGATGCTGAAAATTAATTTTCAGTTTTCATTTGGTGGTACCTTTTCGCTAGATAAGCAAGATAGATGCGCATTTGATCAAAGGCCACTTCTGTTTCAGGTAAAATCTCCTCTTTTTTCAGTTTTAGAAGTAGCTTCATGTACTGCGAATGAAAAGCGATTTCGATATGATTCTGTTGCACCATATTTGATTTTTCGCCAAATTCTTTAATAAAAGGTAAAGTACTTTCATACAAAACTTTGTACTTCTCTTCTTTCAAGACGTCCAATAACATCTTATGTAAATAATTCAATTCGACGATGTATTCTTTTAACAGTAATAAATGACCACTTTTTTCAATACGTTCATCTTTCATTTGATGAATGAGCTTTGCATACCACTCTTTGTATTGATTTAAAAAAGCATCGTCTGGAAGTTGCTTTTTAACGTAATTATTGATGATAGCATCTAAATCGAAGTTAAAAGCACGAATAAGATCTTCGATGTGATACATGTAAATAATGTATTCAGCAATATTTTCCTTTAACTTTTGTTGAGCGACGAACATGCTTATTTTTTAGTACCTATTTCTTTATCCAGTTGTTCTTGGTATTTATTGAGGTACTGAACAAATGCTTTAGTCACATCCATTTTTTCTGTAATGTATGTCAATCCAGCTCCCATTCCTTGCATCAATAAAATGTCAATATTATTTTCTTTACAGAACTTCTTTGCAGCATCATTGATACGATTGCTCAATACTTCCAAATGTTGTCCTGTTTCTTGATCTAGCTTTGCACCTTCTGTTTCTTGGTATTGCATGTAAGACTGTTGTCTTCTTTGAATTTCTTCTTGCACTTTCTGAATGTCAAAAGCTGATAAAAGTCCAGAATTTGCTTTTTCTTCGTTTGCAGCAGCATAATTTTGTAATGCACTTTCTCTCTTTTGTAATTCCTTTTGAAAGTTAAGTTGTTTTATTTTGACGATAGAATCAAGCTCAGTATAATATTTATAACCAGTTTTTAAGCTATCTTGAACATAATAAGCAATTTTTAATCCATCTGTATTGACAACAGGAACATTGTTTGTGTTTACGTCTTCCGCCTTCAGTTTTTGATTGCAAGACATGAATAAAATCGATACTATCGAAAGTAATAGAGTTATTTTCTTCATTCGTTTAATTATTAAGTGTTTTATAAGCGTTACTCCAATCTTCTCTCATTGTAATAAATCGCTTGAGACAATTGGATAGTAACTCAGGAGTAATCATTTTTTTTACATCGTCAAGGTCGTTCACGTCTTTTTCATTAATCTTAAACGTTTGTTCATATTGATCTAACGTGATTTGTAAGATATATTTCCCACTAAAATAAAATAATTTTATATTATAATGCTCGTGTGGAATTTCTGCGACAACCTTCATGCCCCAAAATTAATAAATAAATTAGATTTCCTCTAATTCCTGCTTAAAATTGAAGATACAATCTACTGTTGTAGCAATATCTTGTCCAATTAAAAAGATTTCATCTTCCTCATCTGAAGAACAAATCCAATTAACGGTCAATTTATAACCTTTTGATGAGATGATATTGAGGGAAGAAATTAAATTGAGTAATTGAGAAACAGAGTAAGCATTAATATATTCTACTTCTATTGTTAGATTTATTGGGCTATTAAAGGAAGTGATACTTTCTGAGACCCACGTGTTTATGTTGATCCAAAAAACACTTTCCTTAGTTGGGATAACTCTCCCTTTGATAAAGAAAATGCCGCTCGATTCTATAAAGCGAACACTTGGTGTTTCAAATGTTGAATTTAAAATAAGGTCCATCGTTTGGGTTTAACAATTACCAAAGCTATTAATAATGTAGGAGCCTTTTCAAAAAATAGCAAATTTATCACAAAATAGTTCGATGGGTTTTTGGATGAAAGTTGCCTTTTTGATATTTCTTTTTTGTAACTCGTTGTTAATCAAATTTCTTTTGTAAAAAGCATAAGAACCTACAAATGCAATTTTATCAATCTCAATATGTTCATCGACGTGTTTTTCGAAAAATAGCTGAATGTTTTTGATGTGATACTCCTCAAATAAATCAGTATTTAATGATTTTGCAAGACCAGCAACATCATACTTCATGTTTAACCATTCTTCTAGTGAAGTTTGAAGAAGAGTTGTTTGCTCCGTTAAATCTGCTTTTTGGGCATCTGAAAGCTGATTGTTAAAAAGGGCTTGAACGACCAGTTTTCCAAAATAGTATGCGCTCCCTTCATCTCCTAGTAAATGACCTAATCCACCGATTTGTTGGCGTATTGTACCGTTCATTATTTCAACCAATACAGATCCTGTCCCCATGATAGCGATAGCACCACTTTTCATTTCAAGTGATAAAACTAATCCTTGAATGTCTGTCAAAATGGTAATCGACGAGAAATAAGGTTGAAGAAATTGATTTAGAATCTGTTTATTCTCTGCTTTTCCCATTCCTGCTCCAAAAAAGAATAAGGGAACTTTGTTGGTTACGTGAAGCCCTAAAAAATGCTTGCTTGTTGCAAAAAAAGCTTCGTTGAAGTTTATGGGATGATAACTTCTTGTATCGATGAAATCTTTTGTATTATCACTGTACACAAAAGCCCATGAAGTTGTTGATCCTCCTGCGTCTACTATTACACTTGTTAGTTTTTTACCACTCATGATTTCCGTCTTTATCCCATTTGTTCTGTACACGTAACGCTTGTTCTATAACGTCTCTAACGCATCCATTTCCACCATTGTAAGGTGATTGATAATCACATATTTGCTTGACGTCTACGACTGCATCTTGTGGACAAGCAGAAATGTGAACGATTTTTAAAAGTGAAATATCTGGCATATCATCGCCTAAATACAAGCACTTATTTTCGTCTAATTGATATTTTTCTTTTAGCTCACGGAAAGATTCCACTTTGTTACGTGCTTGCAAAATAACATCTTTACAACCTAAATGTAACATCGCTTTTTTTACAGTTTCACTTCTTCCACCTGTAATAATAAAAATTTGGAAGCCACTTTTTGAGGCAAGTTGTATGGCATAGCCGTCTTTAGCATTAAATGTACGGACATAGTCTGTTTCTGTAATAGCAATACTTCCATCAGTGAAAACTCCATCGATATCGAAAATGAAAGTGTCTATATTTTTTAATTTCTCTTTATAACTTGTCATGATATGTTTCAATAATACTTTTAGTAATGAGTTCGTAAATAGCTTTATCGTTTCCTGATAATAAATTAGTTTGTGCTTCAATTACACTTTTATCATTTCTTTTAGCAGGCCCTGTTTGAGAATCATAGGCACCATTCTCAATTGCTTTTTCAATCGTTTCTCTTAAAAGGGGGTAGAGAAGTGCTTTGTCAAATTTGTACGTGTTGGCTAATTTTTCAGCAATGTAAATCTGATGATTGACAAAATTATTGATAAAAACAGCTGCTAAATGTATCTTTCTTCTTTGCTCGGAATCTACAAACTGTACTTTACGGCTAATTTTCCATGCTAAATCAAAAAGCTGTTGTGCAAAATCTATATCAGTTGCTTCTATAAAGAAAGGTACTTCAAAGAGATTGATTGTTCTACCCTTCGAAAAAGACTGTAAAGGATAAAATACGCCGATATTTTCTTTTCGCTCTAAATCTTGAAGTTTAACACCACCAGAAGTATAGGCAATTTTGACTGACTTTGGGATTTGGTGAATAACCGTTTCAATGGCATCGTCTGCTACAGCAATGATACACAAATCTGTTTTTATTTCACTCAATGAAGTAACTGCCTGCGCATTGATTTCATTGGCTAAAGCCTCAGCTATAGAGTGATTTCTATTGTACACTTGTTGAATAGGAATAGCCAAGTTGTCAAAAGCTTTTGCTAATTGAGAACCGACATTACCTAAGCCAACGATGGCAATAGTTTGTATGGGAGAAATCATATTTCAAAAATATCAAAATATATCGTTCAAAAAAAGAACGCAGAGGATATTCATCAACTGCGTTCTCTTTAAAAGTTATTGTTGTTCACTATTATCCGTGACAGTTTTTATATTTTTTACCACTTCCACAAGGACAAGGGTCATTTCTTCCAATTTTAGGTTCAGCAACAACCGGGATTTGTTTCGGCTTTTGTGGTGCTTCTCCTCCTTTTTCATCGGATTCTACTTCTTGACTAACCTCTCGTGCATTTTCATAGCTACTTGGAAGTTCTTCTGATTTATTGGTAACGGCTACTTTTTCGATTGTTTTAGGTAAATTCATATTCAACAATGAACTTACAACTTCACCTCCAAAACGACTCATCATCGATTTGAATAATTCAAAAGACTCTAGTTTGTATACTAATAAAGGATCTTTTTGCTCGTAAACAGCACCTCTAACAGAAGAACGTAAGTCATCCATTTCTCTCAAGTGCTCTTTCCATTCGTCATCAATCAATGAAAGAATTATAGATTTCTCGAACGTTTTAATCATTGACTTTCCTTCTGTACGGTAAGCGTCTTCGATATTAACAACCAATTCCATTGTTTTTAAACCATCAGATAGTGGGAACACAAAGTTTTTGTATTGGTTATTTGGTGTGTCAAAAATTTCTTTTACTTGTGGTAACACGCGCTCAATTATAGCCGTATTCTTTGCATGGTATTTATCTTGAAGTTGATCATAAATGATAGAACTTAACATTTCATTGCTCGTCGTATTGAACTCTTCATTTGATATTTCTAATTCAATTCCAATTGAAGTATAGAGATGAACATTGAAATCGTTTAAAGTAGGTTTTTCTTTAAAGCTGTAAACAAATTCTTCAATGACATCATAGAATGTATTGGCAATATCGATACCTAACTTGTCACCAAATAAAGCATTTTTACGTTTTTTGTAGATTGCTTTACGTTGTGCGTTCATCACATCATCGTATTCCAATAATTGCTTACGTACACCAAAGTTATTTTCTTCTACTTTTTTCTGCGCTCTTTCAATGGATTTAGAAACGCTACGGTGAGAAATAACCTCTCCTTCCTTGTAGCCTAACTTATCCATTACTCGTGCAATTCTTTCAGAACCAAATTTACGCATCAAGTCATCTTCTAGAGAAACGAAGAATTGAGAAGAACCTGGGTCTCCTTGACGTCCAGCACGACCTCTTAACTGTCTGTCGACACGTCTTGAATCGTGACGTTCTGTACCTAAAATAGCTAAACCGCCAGCTTCTTTAACACCTTCGCCTAGTTTGATGTCAGTACCACGACCTGCCATGTTGGTGGCGATGGTAACTGCACCTGGCATACCTGCTCCAGCAACAATTTCAGCTTCTCGTTGGTGATACTTAGCGTTCAATACATTATGAGGAACACCTTTCATTTTCAAACTTCTACTTAAGAATTCTGAAATTTCAACAGTTGTTGTACCAATCAATACAGGCCGTCCTTGTTCTACTAGTTTGGCTGTTTCATCAATAACAGCTGAAAATTTCTCACGTTGTGTTCTAAAAATTAAATCGTTTTTGTCATCACGAACGATATCTCTATTTGTAGGAATAACAACCACATCTAATTTGTAGATGTCCCAAAGTTCTTTCGCTTCTGTTTCTGCGGTACCAGTCATACCACTTAATTTGTGGTACATTCTAAAGTAATTCTGTAGCGTTACCGTTGCATAGGTTTGTGTTGCTGCTTCTACTTTTACATTTTCTTTCGATTCAATCGCTTGGTGTAATCCGTCAGAATAACGTCTTCCATCTAAGATACGTCCCGTTTTTTCATCGACGATTAACACTTTGTCATCCATCACTACGTAGTCCACTTCTTTTTCAAATAAAGCATATGCTTTTAATAATTGATTTAACGAGTGGATACGCTCAGACTTAATACGATAATCTGACATTAAGGCATCTTTGTGTTCTTGTAATTCGTCTTTATTGGTATACTTTCGAGATAATGCTGTTAGCTCTTCTCCAACGTCTGGTAAAAGGTAATAGCTTTTATCTTCATTGTCAGAAAGTAAGTCAATTCCTTTTTCAGTAATCTCAACTGTATGGTTTTTCTCATCGATAACGAAAAATAATTCATTATCAATTTTCTTCATGTGTTTACCGTGTTCCTGAAGATAGAAGTTTTCTGTCTTTTGTAAATGTGCTTTAATTCCAGGCTCACTTAAGAATTTAATCAAAGGCTTGTACTTTGGAAATCCTCTGTACGCTCTTAATAGGGCCATTCCACCTTCTTCAATATCTTTTTTGCTCTCTTTACCTGCTTTCGGATCGTTAATAGCAACGAGTAAACGTTTGGCATCAGTTAAACAATGGTGAACATACTGTTTCTGTGTATTGACAACTTTTTCAACACGTGGTTTTAATGAATCAAACTCGTGTTCATCACCTCTTGGAGTTGGACCAGAGATAATCAAGGGTGTACGTGCATCGTCAATTAAAACGGAGTCAACCTCGTCAATGATGGCGAAATGATGTTTTTGTTGCACCAATTCGTCTACTGAACTGGTCATATTGTCACGGAGATAATCGAAACCAAATTCGTTGTTGGTACCGTATGTTATATCTGACTTATATGCTTGTTTTCTTTCCGGTGAATATGGTCTAGTTTTGTCTAAGCATGAAACAGAAAGTCCATGGAATTGAAACAAAGGACCATTCCATTCAGAGTCACGTTTAGATAAGTAGTCATTGACAGTAACAACGTGTACACCTTTTCCTGCAATTGCATTTAAGTAAACTGGCAAGGTTGAAACCAATGTTTTACCTTCACCCGTTTGCATCTCAGCGATATTTCCTTTGTGTAAAACAGCTCCACCCATCAACTGAACATCGTAGTGAACCATGTTCCAAACGACATTTGTGTCAGCTACTGTCCATTCGTTGTACCAAATTGCCTTGTCTCCAACGATTTCCATTCCGTCTTTACGAGTCTGCATCATAAGGTGGTCGAAATCAGTCGCATTTACTTCTAACTTCCCATTTTCTACCCAACGACGAGATGTTTCTTTAATGACTTCAAATGCGTATGGTAATATTTCTTCTAAAACTTCTTCGATTTTCTCATCTACTTCTTTTTCGATTTTCTCTATCTTTTCAAAGATTTCATCTTTATCGATATCGTCGATGTTTGGGTCGTTTGTTTGAACTTTTAAAGAAGCTATTTCGTCTTCTAACGGCTTAATTCTATCTTGTACGGCTTGTTTAAACTCTGCAGTTTTCCCTCTAAGTTGCTCATCTGTTAGTGAACGAATCTCATTTTCAACTGCTTTAATTTTGTCTACATAAGGTTGATACTTCTTTTTGTCTTGAGACTGTTTGTCACCTATGAATTTCTTAAAAATTTCTCCAATCATAATTTCGTTGGTTATATTTAATAATGATGCTTTTCTTGTCGAAAATTATTCCAAAAATAATTTACTGACAAAACGTCTTATTTAAACATTGAATCGGAAGTGCATCAAATCTCCATCTTCAACTATATATTCTTTTCCTTCTACTTTAAACTTACCAGCATCTTTCACTCCAGCTTCTGATCCATACTCGACAAAGTCTTTATATTTCATTACTTCGGCACGTATGAAACCTTTTTCAAAATCAGTGTGAATTACACTAGCAGCCTGAGGTGCTGTCATTCCTTTTGTGATTGTCCAAGCTCTTACTTCTTTTACTCCAACTGTGAAATACGTTTGTAAGTTCAAAAGGGTATAGGCAGTGCGAATTAATCGATTTACGCCTGGTTCTTCCAATCCTAACTCGTCTAAGAAAAGTTGGCGCTCGTCATACGTTTCTAATTCTGTAATGTCTGCTTCTATTTTTGCACCAATCACTAATACTTCAGCATTCTCATTTTTAACACCTTCTCTTACTTGGTCAACATATTTATTCCCTGATTTAACAGACGCTTCATCTACGTTACACAAATAAAGGACAGGTTTTTCAGTTAACAATTGAAATCTTTTTACGATTTCTCGGTCTTCTTCGTCAAAATCAATTGCTCGAACTGATTTTGCTTTTTCTAATTCACCCTTTATAATTAAGAGAAGTTGATTCTCTTTAATAACATCTTTATCACCAGATTTTAGATTCTTTGCAGTGGCTTGTAAGCGTTTCTCAACAGATTCTAAATCTTTTAATTGTAATTCAATGTCAATAATTTCTTTATCTCTCATTGGATTGACATTTCCATCCACGTGAATGATATTGTCATCATCGAAACATCTTAAAACATGAATGACAGCATCTGTCTCACGGATATTTGCTAAAAACTGATTTCCTAAACCTTCGCCTTTAGAAGCGCCTTTTACCAATCCTGCAATATCAACAATTTCCATTGTAGTAGGAACTACACGTTCTGGATTGACCAATTTTTCTAATACTTCCAAACGAGAATCAGGAACGGTAATCGTTCCTAAATTAGGCTCAATTGTGCAAAAAGGAAAGTTCGCAGACTGCGCCTTCGCATTGGATAAACAATTGAACAATGTTGATTTACCTACATTTGGTAATCCTACAATACCACACTTTAAAGCCATTCAAGAAATTTTTGTGCAAATGTAATGAATTCCTAACTATTTACGTGAATTCAAATAGAGACTAACTGGAATTTTAAAGTTATTTTCTAAATCTGCTTTATTATCGACTAAAGTATTGTACATCATTCTGTCTGGATACTCTTTTAACTTTCCATGTGTAAGATATTCATAGTCACCGTTTTCAGAGATAGTTAAAACTTTTAAACGGTTTAAGAAGTCGATGTTTAATTGTTCTCCTAAAGACTTTATAAAACGAATCGAAGAATCGATAGAACAACCTGAAACGTTTGTCTTATCTTCGTTTGCTCCAAGAACTATAAAATGGTTGTCGACAACTGTTCCAGCAGCAGTTAACTCCATTCCGTGTGCATTCCACTGGTTAGTGAATGCGGCCATTTCTTTTTCAATTGTTTCTAATTCAGGAGACAAAAAAGGTCTATCAGATTGATAGACCCAAACTCTTGAATGATTATCTAAAGTTTCAAATTTCATTTTATTAATTTTTTATTTATAAATCCATTGCAGAGGCAATCATTTCGGCGACATCCATCACTTCTATATCACCATCCTTTCCTGCATTTTTAACACCATCTACCAACATAATGCTACAAAATGGGCAAGCTGTTGCTATAATAGATGCTCCAGTCTCTGCTGCCTCTTCTGTACGTTCTGTGTTGATTTCTTTATTTCCTTTTTCGGACTCTTTGAAAACTTGAGCACCACCTCCACCACAACAAAGTGAGTTAGAACGGCATCGTCTCATTTCAATTAATTCAGCATCCAATTTTTTAATTAATTCTCTAGGCGCTTCGTAAATACCATTTCCTCTCCCTAAATAGCAAGGGTCATGATAGGTGATTTTTCTTCCTTTATATTCACCTCCTTCAATCGTTAGCTTTCCTTCATCCAATAATCCTTGAATTAATTGGGTGTGGTGAACAACTTCGTAACTTCCACCTAATTGTGGATATTCATTTTTTATCGTATTGAAGCAGTGAGGACAAGCAGTAACGATTTTTTTAATTTCATAACCATTCAACACTTGAATATTTGCGAGTGCTTGCATTTGGAATAAAAACTCGTTACCAGAGCGCTTTGCAGGATCACCTGTACAAGATTCTTCTGTTCCTAATACGGCAAAATTGACATCACATTTATTAAGTATTCTTACGATTGCTTTTGTTACTCTTTTGGCACGATCATCAAAGCTACCAGCACATCCTATCCAAAATAAAACTTCAGGAACTTCGCCTTTTGCAACCATTTCTGCCATCGTAGGCACTTTCAATTCACTCATAACTCTAAATTATATCGTTATTATTTTTTTCTAATTAAATGATTTATTCATCTTTCCAGTTCATTCGGTCAGCAGGAGAAAATTGCCATGGAGCACCATTGTTTTCAATGTTTGTCATCATGGTTGCTAACTCATTTGGCGCTTTCGACTCTTCCATTACCAAGAATCTTCTCAAGTCGGTTATAATGGATAGCGGATCAATATCTACAGGGCAGGCTTCAACACATGCATTACAAGAGGTACATGCCCATAATTCTTCTTCTGTAATGTAACTAAATAAAGATTTTCCGTCATCGTAATCCTTTCCATGCTTACGGATACCACTACCATATTCTGTCAGACGATCACGCGTGTCCATCATGATTTTTCGAGGGGAAAGTAGTTTTCCAGTCATATTTGCAGGGCAAACAGACGTACAACGACCACATTCTGTACATGTGTAAGAATCCAATAATTGTTTCCAGGATAAATCAGTTACTTCTTTGGCTCCAAATCGAGGAGGAGTAGTGTCTTCTCCTTCCGCTGGAGCAGCATAAGGGTCTGCATTTGGATCCATCATTAACTGGACTTCCTTCGTAACGGATGCTAAGTTGGTAAAACGCCCTTGAGGCCATAAATTGGAGTAGAACGTATTTGGGAAAGCCAATAAGATATGGAAGTGCTTCGAGTAAGGAAGATAGTTTAAGAAGGTGAAAACCATGAAGATATGTCCCCACCAGCCAATTCTTTCTAAAATATGCAACCCTGCATCAGATACATTTCCAAATAGTAAAGGTCCAAGAAAAGAACTTACAGCAAAACCAAAACTACCATCACCTAAGTCTTTAGCATGAGAAAGTCCTCTTTGATACATAACTTCATCTGCACCATTCATAGTGAAGATAAAGGTCAATAAGATAATCTCAAAAATTAAAATTAAGTTCGCATCTAACTTTGCCCAACCAGCTAATTCTTTCATGCTTAAACGAGGAACTTTTAAAATATTTCTTCTCCATAAGAAAATGATGGTAGCAAAAAAGGTCAATAGGGAAAGTACTTCAATCAGGGAAATCATAAATGTGTAGAAACCGCCAAGTGACGGTCTGAAAACACGGTGTGACCCAGCTAAACCATCCACAACGATTTCAATCAATTCAATTTGCGTAATACAAAAAGCACTATAAATAGTTAAGTGTAGTAGTGCTGGAATTGGACGTTTAAACATCTTCTTCTGACCTAAAGCGATTAATATCATCGTTTTAAAACGCTTTGATTTATTGTCAGAACGATCAATATCTGCTCCTAATAAAATGTTTTGTCTAATTAATCGGGCATTCCATATAAAGAAACCTGTTCCTGCTACAAGGAGTAGCGCAAAAAATATCGTACTCATAGGTTGCGTTTTTTAATCTGGTATTGAATCTAAAATTTGTATTAATTTCACTTCTTGAGAAGGTTTTAAAACAACACCTTTATTCTTCTTTCCAAATAATGAGAAGTGAACGTACCTTTCTGGATGTAGCTCTAAGTCGTTCAATAAGTCTTGTAATGACTTGTTTGAATTGATTAATTCATCGTATAACTTATCATCCTTCGCTAGTTTTCCAAGCGTTCCTTTTCCTTCATTAATATCGTTTAATACACCTGTTAAACTATTTATAGCATCTTCGGCATTTTTGATGATTTTCTTAAAATCTGCAGTGACTAAGTCTTCCGTTATTTTGTCTACATTTCCAATGATACTCGCTATCTTTTCATTACTTTGTTTCAGGTTGTAGGAGATGCTTTCTACATTAGAGAAAATGTTACTGATTCTAACTTTTTCTGACTTGATAAGGCTTTCAATATCGGCAGCGACAACACCAAAACGGTGAATTGCCACTTGTACTTCTACCAAACTACCCTCAATACTAGATGTAGCTGTGGTGTCCCAAAAGGCGGAAATAGAGGTGATAACGTCATCCACAGAAGCCATTAATTTCTGAAGTTTTTGATTGACTGGCTCCACATACATTTTTACTTGGTTGATAATGTCAACCGCTACGAAACCTAATATTTTATCTCCTGGTTTATAATAACCTTTACTATCATCTATTCCTGGATCAATAATTAATCCTTTTGACAATAATTCAATTGCTCCAACGGTTAATTTGGCTGATTTAGAGATCTTAAAATCATCCACTTGAATGTTAAATTTAATTTCAACTCTTCTTAATGAATCATTGTTATTGGTTAATTTAACAGACATAACCTTACCAACTTCAACTCCATTTACAACAACTGGAGTAGCAGCGGTGACCCCTCCTGAGTTTACAAAATAAGCATAGTAAATATCGTCTCCTCCAAAAAAGCTACTGCCTTTTAAGAAATTGATACCTAAAATCAATAGAACGATTGCCAAAATGCCAAAAAAGCCTGTTTTTATTTCTTTGCTATATTTCATATGTAATTTGTGCGTAAATATCTTTAAGCAGTCAAAAATATAAATTAATAGATAAATATAGGTCGTTTATAGCTAGAAACAAATTAAAATTTCTTATTTAGAACGTTTCAAAGCTTCTTCAAGTCCGATTCTATCTCCATTGTAGAATGCTACAATAAAAGCATTTTTAAATCCTTTTTCACGTAACTCGTTTTTAAAAACATTTGCTTCTTTGAAATCATTAACGAATTCTCCAGCCGTATATTTATAGAGCCCATCTTGAAAGTACTCATAAATAGTGAGTTCATTGAATTGCTTAGAAGAGGGAGGGATTTTAGTACTAGAAGTTTCAATTTGAACCCGAAAAATAACTTTATTATTTAAGTCATCACTCGTTAATGCGGAAGTATTATTTTCTGGTTGCTTCACTTCTTTTGTTGGTTGAGTAGTTGTCGATGCTATGTCATTTTCGGGATGTTTGTACTCTTTTGTTGGGGTTACTCCTTTCATGATATCTACGCCTTCTAACTCATTCTTGTATTTCTGAAATGAAACAAACATTGCTTCTGCCATTTTTTCCTGTGATGCATTGTTCGTCAGAAAATGTTCTTCACTTGGATTGGTTAAAAATCCAGTTTCAATTAAAACAGAAGGCATCGTTGTTTTGTATAAAACGAGAAATCCAGCTTGTTTCACACCGCGGTCATAACGGCCTAGTTTTTTAAATTCAGCTTGAACGTGCCCAGCAAATTTAATGGCCATGTCCAAGTAAACAGACATTTGTAACTGTTTAAAAATGATTGCATCGGGGCTCAAGTCAAAGTCTTTGTACTTAGCGCCACCATCATCCTCAAGGTAGATGGAACTATTCTCTTTTTCTGCTATTTTCAATTGTGATTCTGTTCGGTGTAATCCCAAAACATACGTCTCTGCGCCATAAGCGGCAGGAGATGCCGAGTTAGCATGTATGCAAATAAATAAATCAGCCTTATTCCGATTCGCAATTTTTGCTCGCTCGTCCAAATCGACGAAAACATCTTTGTCGCGTGTATAAATCACTTTGATGTCAGGGTAGTTTTCTTTGATTAACTTCCCTAGTTTTAACGCCATACTTAGGCAAACAGTTTTTTCGTTAATAGCCGCTCCATGACAGCCTGGATCGTGCCCACCATGCCCTGCGTCTATACATACTGTCTTTAGTACTTGTTTGTCAGAAGATTGAGCAGAAACATTCTGTATAAATGAAAATACAGAAAACAACACAATAATGAATGACTTTTCTATGTTAATACTCTTTATTTTATAGCTTTGCATGCTTAATTAAGGTGAAGTTTAATAACAAAAATAATTGGAATACTTGTTGCAAAATAAATTCTTTCATCAACTTTTGCTCGTTGGATTGTTAATAATCTTTGGACGAGCTTGTGCTTATGGACAAGTTGACAGCTTGAGTTTTGCAACGACGATTCCGGATTCATCGGCTAGTCGTATTGTTTCAACAGATACTATTCCTATCAAAATAGATACCATTTACACTACCGACGAATCGTTTGAAGAGAAGGCGACTTTTACAGCAAACGATTCTATATATGCTGATTTTAAAAAGCAACGTATCTATCTTTACGGCGATGCAAAGGTCCATTATGGCGATATTGATTTAACGGCAGATTATATAGAAATTGATATGGCTTCTCACGAGCTTCTTGCTACTTACACGTATGATGCCGATAGTAATAAAGTAGGAATCCCCAAAATCGTGATGGATGGACAAGAGATGGAGGCGGGGAAAATAAAAATGAATTATGAGACCAAAAAGGCATTTATTCGTGAGGTTAAAATTATACAAGACGAAAATTATCTTTACATGGATGTTGCTAAACGGCAAGCGAATGAAGAGATTCATTTCAAAAAAGGACGTTTTACAACTTGTGATTTACCCGAGCCACATTATCATTTTCAGTTGTCAAAAGCTATATTGATTCCTGAAAAACGTATTGTATCTGGCCCTATGAATATCTGGATAAAGAATGTGCCGACACCTCTTGGATTACCGTTTCTTATTATTCCTCAAAAGAAGGAAAATGAACGTAAACATGGCTTTATTTTCCCACAATTTGTTCCTCAATCTCTCTATGGAATGGGAATTCAAAATTTAGGTTATTATATTCCGATTAATGACACGATTCAGACTATTGTATCAGGTTCTATCTTTACAAGTGGGTCTTGGGATGTTGGTAATAAGATAAATTATAAAGTTAGATATAAATATTCAGGAGAAACAAATGTTGGCTTTCAACAATTTAGGGAGACATTCCCTTCTAAAAGAAAAAGTAATAAGTTAACCGTTCAGTGGCAGCATAGACAAGACGCAAAGGCAAATCCATATTGGAATTTCTCCGCTAATGTCAATTTTGTTTCGGACAATAACTCTAAAAATAATATTGATCCGCTTAATACGAGCTACTTTAACAATACCTTCAAGTCGGATATCAATTTAACTCGTTCTTTTCCGGGTAAACCTGTTATGATGGGATTAAAGGTTTCAATGAATCAAAGTACAAGTACGCATAACGTTATGTTGACAGCACCTATTTTTACAACTAACGTAACACGTTTTTATCCTTTTAAAATGTTTCGAAAGTCTAAAATAGGAGCAACAAAATGGTACGAGCAAATCGGTATGAGTTACAACTTGGAAGCTAAAAACATGGCTACATTTGCTGATTCATTGATGCAGGGAGGAAACTTCAATCGCATCGGACAAACGTTCCTCAACGGTGTAAATCAAACAGCTACCTTACAAACGACGATTCCAATTTTTAAAAATACATGGAAGGTAACACCATCCGTTAACTACCGTAACACTATCAACTTCCAGCAGATACGAAAGGATTATGATGCTCAAAATTCGGTGTTAAATACGGATACGGTAGGGAAAGCTGGAATGTCTCAACAGTTGAGCACCAATCTTCAATTGACCACCGTTTTATATAGTTATTACCGTTTTGTAGGAAAGAAAGAACCCTTGTTACGCCATATATTGACGCCTAGTTTTGGTTATCGTTATGTTCCAATATTGAATCGTAATTTCAGCTATTTAGATCAAAATAATAATACTGTCGATTACTCTCCTTTTGAAAGAAGTTTATATCGAGAATCAATAACGAGGAGCCAATCGCTTGTAACTTATGCTTTTAACAATACATTTGAGCTGAAACGAAAGTCAGATAAGGATACTATTACAGGCTATAAAAAGACTCGAATTATTGATGCATTTTCGGTCAATGGAAATTATGATATATTGAGAGATTCTATGAATTTGAGTGACATCAATGTCGATTTGAGAATAGCTCCTTTTTCATTTTTGAATTTTGTGGCGAGAGGGGTTTTTAGCCCTTATTCATGGAACGATTCAACTGGTAGAACAATAAAAGACTTTGCGATAAAAGATAGAAAAGTTCTAGGACGATTTACCTTAATGGACTTTAATACAACATTTACTATTGCGTCAAAAGAGAGTAAAGAGAAGATGGAACAAACGAAAGATTTATTTAGTCAATATTGGAATTCCGATTTTCAGTTTTACGCACTTCATCCTGAGATGTTTTTAGATTTTGCCATTCCATGGAAGATTAATATCAGCCACATTATTACCGTTACAGCCAATCAAAATAGAGCGCCAATAAATCCCGATAAATATACTTTGTCACATACTATTTCTGTCAACGGTGATATTAGCATTACCAAACGATGGAAAGTGACTTCAACGATTTATTACGACATAAAAAGCAAAAGTATTTCTAACTTACGAGTTGATTTAACCCGTGATATGCACTGCTGGAGAATGTCTGTCAATTGGATTCCGATAGGATATAATAAGAGTTTCCTTGTAACGATTATGGGAACATCGCAACTTTTTAGTAGCGCCAAAATAAATGTTCGAAAACCACCTGAACTGCTGTTTTAAGAATTTACTCTTTTTTTTAAAATTCTGATATAGGTTACTATCCCATTTTTTATTACGGAAAAAATAGCTATAATTTAACATGTTCAGTTGTGCTAATATTTTACGCTTAAAAGATTGATTGACTTACTGTTAATTTATTTCTTTTATTTGCTATTAATCAAAAAGACTTGTGAATTCCTAATAAGAAGATATTTAAGCCTAAAGTTTAGTATGTTTGTATGTACTACATAATATACCTAATTTAATAGTGGGTATATGTATCATAAACTAATTCAATAACTACCATGTTTGATAAAAGTAACACTACTATTTTATTTCTTAGGAATAGCTATATTCTATTTTTGCTATGCTTACTATCTATTCCGAAAGTGTATGGTCAATCTACTATTATTCAATTAGGTTCTGGCACTTCCACGAATAGTACGGCTGGATTAGTAGCCATTAATACCAGTCAAAGCGATTCACGTGTCCAATATTTGATTCGGGCTAGTGAGTTGATTAATTTGGGTGGTTCTGCTGGTAATATATCCTCTTTAGCTTTCTATATAGTCACAACTTCTGGCATGAATATGTCGAATTTTAATATAAAGATGAAAGCGACTACTAGTACTACTGCTTCATCCACTTTTGAAGGAGGAACTTTTACTTCTGTATACAGCTCTCCGTTAGTTTATCCTGGTTTAAATTTACATGCTGGTGACTGGCGCTCTTTTGGTTTTGATGCACCTTTCTGTTGGGATGGATTCAGTAATATTATAATTGAAATATGCTTTGATAATGCAACGAGTACTGGAGGAGGAGAATTATTGAGTTATACACCTATTTCAGGAGTGAATATAACAAGCTACAAAGCTGCTACTTCTGGATCAGGTTGTACGTTAACGGGAGCGACATTGAGTCCCATTAGACCTCAGATGAAATTAGAAATGCAGCCTGTTCAACCCATATCTGTGGATGTAACACCTCCATCTTGCGGTACCGTAACGGCTACTGCAAATAATAGTATTACGTTTAGTAATCTTGTTCTTTCTTCTTGCCTTCCAAGTGTATCGACTATAGAATATAGTATTGATGCTGGATTAACATGGAAAAATACACCTGTATTTACGGGACTTCTACCAGGTGTCTATGATTGGGCTGTTAGATATACTAATTCTAATTTTAAATTATCAGGAAGTGTGGGGATTTCACAAAATCCTGTTTTAACAGGTCCTACAGAAGTGTGTATGGGAGAACAAATTGATATCAATGGAACAGGTGAATGGCTTCCTTCTTTACTACCTACAGGTGGAAATTCTATTCAGTTAATCAATGGAAAACGGATTCACATTTTCAATACGAATGGCACATTCAACAATACGACTGGTGAGAATCTCTATAATGCATCCGTTTTAGTAGTTGGTGGTGGTGGTGGCGGTGGCGGAAGGCACGGTGGTGGTGGTGGTGCTGGCGGTTTAATTTACACTACGAATATTGGGTTGCAGATTGGTACACAGGCAGTTATGGTGGGGTCAGGAGGAGTAGGTGGTACAACGAATTCTACAGATGTTGCGGGAAAAGGAACAAATGGATCTTCTAGTTCATTTGGTGGATTGTATACAGCACTTGGTGGCGGTGGCGGTGGCGGAAATGAAAATGGACCAGGATTATCCGGTGGTTCTGGTGGTGGCGGTTCAAATTCTAGCGGCGGTGGCTCTGGAACGTATGGTCAAGGGAATCGAGGAGGAAGTCATGGTGTTAACTTTGCCGGTGGCTGTGGTGGTGGTGGTGCAGGGGCCGCTGGAGCAAATACAACAATCGCTAGTGATGGTGGTATAGGTAGAGAGATTTCAATTACGGGTGTTCCAATATATTATGCCGGCGGCGGCGGCGGTGGAACGAATTTAACTGGAAAAAATGGTGGATTAGGTGGTGGCGGAAATGGTGGCGGAGATGGCGGTGGAGTTTCGGGTACACTACTTTCTAAAAGAGGTGATGATGGGCAACCAAATACGGGTGGCGGCGGTGGCGGTGGCGGTGCTTTTGGCAGTGCAGGACCCAATAATTCAGGATATGGCGGCGATGGTGGTTCGGGCATTGTAATAATCAGTTATAATTTACCCACTTACACTAGTAGTAATCCTTCAGTTGCGACTATTGATCCTGTTACGGGAGTTGTAACGCCTGTATCTCCAGGGAATGTTACCATTACGTATGTAAATCTGGCGGGATGTTCTGCTACACATTCAATAACTGTGAATACCCCGTCTGGAAATCCAACGATTGCAGGCGTAAATGAATGGAAAGTGTATGGATTTAACGGAAATAATATCAATAATGTATATCGAGGTGAATATAAGCAACCAGCACTTTCTTTAGATAATTATGGTGTGGATACGAGACTTTATTGGAGCGATCTTAATTCTCCATCTACTGCTGGAACTATTATAGATAATGGAAATATATGGAATGGTTGTAGCGTCAACTCTGATTTTCATTTTTATATTCATTCACGTAAAGGATTTCCCTGCGGCACCTATAGTTTTGAAGCATTAAGTGGAGATGATGACGTACAAATTTCTTTGAATGGTACACCAATTTGGTCTTGTTCAGGTCAAATAGCTTGTTCTGTTGGAAGTATCGGAAGTTATGAATTGAATAGTAATTCATTGTTGGAAATTAAAACCACCGAAAATACGGGATCTTCTTCTTCCGCATTTCGTATTCAGAAATTAACTCCTTCTTTGGCTATAAATGGTTCCTCAAGAACGTGCCCAACTGCTGGGAATCAATTTGTTGACTTTGTTGATGACCAAGGACGTTTTATTGGATCTATTCATCCAAATGGAAATGATTTGGGAAATGTAACGATGACAGCTTATGTGGAAGGAGCACCGTTGGATATTCCTGCTTGTGGAACAGCAAGTCCATCATTTCATACCGCAGTACTAGCGAGACATTGGGTGGCTTCACCTCAATTTCAACCTAATCAGAATGGAAACCCTAATAATCCTGTGTTTGTTCGATTGCCTTTTGATGCAAATCCTCTAAGTGGAGAATTGACTGATTTAGTGAATGCTTCGGTGATTAATGGAAATCCATTAGATGATATTACCAATATTTCAGGACTCAAATTGAGTAAATACTCAGGACCTACTAATGTAGATGCTTCTGCGCTGAATAATTGCCCCGATATGGGAGGAACGCCTAACACAACTACCTTGCTAAGTCAGTCTGTAGCAATGGGACCTGCAAATGGTTTGGTTTCTTCATTTTTCACAGGTTTTGATCCAACTGCACAATTTACAACCTATCAAATTTCTAGTTTTTCAGAACTATGGTTACATGGCTCGTCTATTTCACCATTACCAGTGACACTCACCAGCTTTTCTGTTAGTTGTGAAGACAATAAAAGCGTCATAAATTGGACAACAGCCAGTGAACAAAATTCAGATCGATTTCGAGTAGAAAAAAGTCGCGATTTAGAAAATTGGCAGATAGTAGGTGAAGTAATAGCTGCTGGAAATTCTAATCAGAATAAGAATTATACATTAGATGATTACACCACATACAATAGCACTTCCTACTATCGTTTGATTCAAATTGATTGGGATGCCAAAGAGCATGTTTATAATCCTGTCAGTGCTTATTGTGAATCAAAAGTCAATAGTATGATTGTCTATCCAAACCCAAGTAAAGATAATTTCACACTTGAGATTGTGACAAACACTTTATTAGTAAATACTAAAATTAATTTAATCGATGCCAGAGGAAGAATTATCCTATCAAAACTAAGCACACTAAATTCAGGATCCAATCAACTAATTTTTGATAACTTACAGTTGGAAAGTGGTGTTTATATTATAGAAATGGTGGATGAATTTCAACTATTTCAACCGATAAAAATTGTTATTCAATAATCTTGTGAATTGTTTCAAATAGGAAAAAATCACGATTTTTTTAAGTATGTCAGGAGGATTTCGTTTAAACATCGCAGCTCTTTAGCAGCGCCAAAATAAATGTTCGAAAACCACCTGAACTTTTATTTTAAC
>JBEBRN010000021.1:0-40427 GCA_040394775.1 Taishania pollutisoli | reverse complement strand
TTGAGCATCTAAAATATAATACGTCGAAGAAAGCAAGTTATTATTTGCATCGTAAACATGCTTTGCCGTTCTTTTCCTTGCGCTTCCGCTTGGTCTTCAAAAGCGTTGCTTTTTCTCCCATTGGATCGTAGTCGAAAGATAGGTTATTTTTTTGAGAACTACCTTCTCTTCCAATAAATTTAACTTTTCCATCCACTCTCCAGATAATGGTATCAATCTCTTCTTGTTTATCTTATTTCTACTTTTTTTATAATTTTTTAATACCCTTACTTTAGCGATGATGCTTTTTCGCTTTTACTTCCCTTGGGTCAGTAAGGAGTTTTGCGTCGATTTAAATTATATGATGTAATTATACTTATGAATCTATTAATTATCATTTTTTTAGATATTAGATACCAGCAAAAACTCAAAACAAAATAACTACAAATCAAAAATATTATATTTATTGATGGATATAATATTAAAAACAGAAATAATGGTGGTATTAATGAAATAATAATAAGATAAAATTGTGTTTTAAAATTAATTTGGATTTGAATTACATCTTCATTAATAGAACAACTACCAGAATATTGTATTCTTCTATACATTCCCATTTTATCTCCAACATCGCTAGATGAAAATTTTCTTCTTTTGAAAAAGAAGTTGTTAAGTGATAATTTAGTAGTAATATTTTCATATTTACCCAATTCAAGAAAAATAAAATTAAACAAATCAATATTACTGTTGCTAATTGTAATTTCGCTTGTCATAAAAGAGTTTATATTTTTTAATCGATTAATCATTTTACATTTTTATTAAATACATCTTCATTTATAATCACCCTAATTCATAATGGGGTCTTTCTCTATATGAGTATCCGGAGGGCCTAAAGGCTCTACATAAACGGGAAAACTAACACTAGGAACTGTCTCTACTAAAAACTGTACAATGCCTACAATAACAAGTCCTATATTCTTTACCTCTTTATGGTCCGGTCCACTACCTGTATTCGCTGGATCGGAGTTTCCTTCCATTTTCGCTTCAGACACTCTTACTTTTTCTGCTATTTCTTTTCCAAATAATAACTCCACTGGCCCTCCACCTCCAACCCTCCACATAGATTTTTCAATTGGCTTACTTTCTGGTTTTGGCTTGGTAAGGCCTAATGCGGTATTCACCTCTTGTGCTGAATTTGGTTTATCACTTGGAGTAACATTTTTGATTCCACCACCACTTTCGCCGTTAGGCATTCTTACCAAATAATCATATCTTATAGTTTCACTATTTGGATTATTATATTCTTTCCAGAGAATCTTATTTACATCAGCAAAAAGACCCGTAACTTCGTATTGTCCCATTGGCTCTTTTCTAATATTACCATCCTTGTCATACCATTGTTTATATTGGTAAACAGTCCCTTCTAAGCCTTCCATTTCTATTAAATAGATGGGACTATTACTACTAAATTGATATGGTGTAAGCATTGGATAATCAGATGTTAACGGGTCAACAGCAAAGAATCTTCCTAGTCTTGTGTCGTGCATTCGGAAAGTATAGTTATATGAGTTTCCTTTCCCTTTAATCTCATCATCCTTTTCTTGCGCTTGAAATCCATAGCGATAGTCACATGATTTCGCAGAAGAAATTCTTATTCTAGTGTTCATTTTATTAGTTTTAACACCTTCGATGTATCGAAGGGTTCTTTTCGCTTTTGTCTCGGGAGTAGCCTTGCGGGGGAGTCTCGAATAACTATCCACATCTAGCAATTATAATAGAATAACCAATTATTAAGATTAAGCCAATTAAACCATATAAAATATCAATTACTGAATTATGACTCTTAATATTAAAGCCAGGGCCTCCAATAATAGAAATTTCTCTATTATTATTTTTAAGTGAAATATTATTAAAGAAATTAAAAATTGGATAATCCAAAATAAAGTAAGTAAAAGCAAATACTGAAATCCAATCTTTATTTAAAAATATTGAAAATGAAAAAAAAGTCAAATAACAAACTAAATAACAAAGTAAAAGTAATCTCCTATATCTTTTAAAAATATTAAGCTCCCTTGAGAAAATTGAAATAACAAACGAACATAAAAATACTTGAAACACTTTTTCATAAATATAAACTAATGTGATAGCAATAATAAAAAATGCAATTATATAAAGTAATATTGTTGTGTATTTCCTTATCATTCTGGCTTTTAATTTGACTCCTTATAGTGAATCTAGTACTTCTTTTGCAACACCGTAACCTGTATTTAATTTATTAATTTTATCATTAGCTTTATATAACGTGCTACCTGTCTTTAGAACACCTGAGCCACTGAGTCCTCCAGTTCCAATAGTGATTATTGGAGAAATCACCCTATCCCATGCACCTGTAACCTTACCTCTCTCTGGTGACATCATATCCTTTCCAGTAAAAAGTGTTACTCCTGCATCAACCATTGAAGTACCTGGTAAAACTTTAACTAAAAGTCTTATGGGTAAAGGTGCTTTTCCACCTTCCATTTTCGCTTCAGACACTCTTACTTTTTCTGCTGCTGCTTTTCCAAATAATAACTCTATTGGTCCTCCACCCCCATAACTAAACATTGATTTTTCAATTGGCTTACTTTCTGGTTTTGGCTTGGTAAGGCCTAATGCGGTATTCACCTCTTGTGCTGAATTTGGTTTATCACTTGGAGTAACATTTTTGATTCCACCACCACTTTCGCCGTTAGGCATTCTTACCAAATAATCATATCTTATAGTTTCACTATTTGGATTATTATATTCTTTCCAGAGAATCTTATTTACATCAGCAAAAAGACCCGTAACTTCGTATTGTCCCATTGGCTCTTTTCTAATATTACCATCCTTGTCATACCATTGTTTATATTGGTAAACAGTCCCTTCTAAGCCTTCCATTTCTATTAAATAGATGGGACTATTACTACTAAATTGATATGGTGTAAGCATTGGATAATCAGATGTTAACGGGTCAACTGCAAAGAATCTTCCCAGTCTCGTGTCGTGCATTCTGTATTGATAATTCACACTATTCCCTTTGCCTTTAATTTCATCGTCTTTTTCCTGATTTTGGAATCCATAACGATAGCCATATACTTTCGCTGAAGAAACCATTGTTCTTGTGCTCATCGTTGCTATATGTTCTTGACTGGTTCTCAATTCTGTATTTTAGTTAAAAAAAATGAAATAACTGTTTTTGAAAATAAAATATAAGCACCTTGCTGAGTAAATATTAGATGATACGGAGTAACATATTAGTTTAATATTTGAGATATTTCATTTGCAATTATTTCCCCATCTTTCTGCTTTAATTTTACAATCCATTTCTTATATTTATTTTCAATAATCTGAATAACACAATAATTATATTCATTGTTAGTATAAAAATATGTGAATGACAGCTTTAGTTGTGCTTTATTGATGTCTTCTGTCAAATTAAGTTTTAAATTATCGTAAAGTAAAGAAGGAATTTTTTGACCACTTAGAGAATTTATTTGTTCTATGACATCAAAGTTATTCATCAAAGGAAAAAATTCTTTTTCGTTTGATGTAAGATAAAATTCATTATAAAGCGTATCCAAGTATGGAATTATATAAACTATCTTTTTATTCAATTTTAAACATTCTTTTTCTCCATTGTAACGAGTAATACATATTTTTTCATTGTTAAGAAATTCCGCTACAGTTTTATAGTTCCCTTTTACTACAGGGCAACTAATTAATAAAAAAGATAACATGAGTGATATAAGATAATTCATTTCCCTAATTTAAAAGTGTTGGGGTGTTGCGACTTGAAATCCGTAACGATAGCCATATACTTTTACTGAAGAAATTCTTATTCTTGTTCTCATCGTAGGTATATGTTCTTGAATGGTTTTCAATTTGGTATTTTAGATTTGTTTAAAAAAAAATGAAGAGTCCTATTCTGAGACGATTTTAGAAATTGAGGAAGTACTAAATAGCTAGTATCTATCGAATCCAATATTAAGAAAGACATAAAAGAAATAGAGATAGTATATTAGATATAATGTTACTGATATGTTAAATATTATAAATAATATTCTATATTCCAACCCTTTACTTAAGCTCAATGTTAAAACTAAAGATGAGATGGACACAAATGATACAATCGTCAATATTGAAAAAAAATAGTATTGTACCGATTCAAGTAGAGTCGAATTTAAAATTAATATCATTGAAATATTAATTCCTATTAATAAAAGACAGTTTATATATTTCATACTTTTAAAATTTTGGACATGTTGTAGAGAGATTACCTCGTTCTTTTTGCACACCTTCATTACTTTTCTCTGTATTTTCAATTGTTTGAACCTCTTTTGGAGTAAGAGGTTCAATACCGTGAGCTATTCTTTCTAATCGATTAATAGCTCTACCTGTAAATATGTTGTCAATAGTTTGATGAGACATATTACTTTCATTAGTTTTATGATTAAAACCCGTAGTACTCTTTTTATTAAGTATATCTACTGACTCACCTAAAAGAGGCCAACTAATTTTTTGAAATACATTTATTAAGTATTTTACATTTGAAGGAATATTGTCATTATCCCAAAACCCTGTTGATAATGGGTCTATTAGGTACATAAAATAAATCGGAAGTTTACTCAGAACAGCAGCATCTATTGAATTAATAGCACCAAGACTATGAGCTACTATTGCTATTTTACCATTGGGATTATTTTCTATGTATATTTTCATAGTTTCCATCATATCAGCAAGAGTATGAGAGGCAAGGTCCGATGATGAAAATACAACCACTTTTATATTATTTCTATTTTCAAAATGTTTCTCAATTTCAGTTAAGCCTTGCAGATTTACTTGATTCTCATAATCATAACCTTCAACATGAGTAGTGTTTTTATATTGTGTCTTTCCTTTTGGTGGGTTCTTCTTATCAAATCCAAGCACTACTATAAATAAATAATCAATTCCAGGATTAACACTTTCTGGCTCCAATCCTTCTAACTCAACTGCATCAACAACTCTATTTCCACTAAAACTGTAAGGAGAATAAAAAGGATATTTTGAAGTCAACGGGTCAATTGCAAAGAACCTTCCAATACGAGGGTCGTGCATTCTGTAGGTGTAATTCACAGAGTTACCAGCACCTTTAATCTCGTCATCTTTCTCCTGTCCTTGGAAGCCATAACGATAGCAACATAATTTTACCGAAGAAACCATTGTTCTTGTTCTCATCGTAGCTATATGTTGTTGACTTGTTCTCAATTTGGTGTTTTAGGTGTTTTCAGAATTGTGCTTTTTATTTTTTTTTGTATCTATTAAAAAGTTCTTCCGTTTTACGCACATATTCATCGTAGGGTAAAATAAAATAACTATCTTTAAAAATTAACTTTTCACCTCTATCGTCAAACAAATACACATATTGACCAGTATCTATTCTTATTGAATTAAAACCTGTGAAAATTATTTTATCACCTTTAATATAACCATTTAACAAGTAATAAAATGGCTTTTTATACTCAGATTCTATATAATAGAATGATAATTTAAATTTGTTATTTTCAATATTCAAATACCCCTTAAACAAAGTTTTCAAAGGCTCATTGGGAAAAGTAACGAGTCCAAAATATAAATGAGAAAAGTCTACTTTAATTAATGAATCCTTCAGGAATTCAAGCTGAAAAATATCTGGTCTCTGATCTCTACCATCTACCAAGAAATTATAATTTGTGGAATCCATTATTGTTAATTTAGTAATAGAATCTGATTTATAATCAATGGTAATTCCAATATGAGTTTGTCCATATGAAATGGACATAATTGATATGAGGAACAATATAACCAATGTAATTTTATTTTTCATTTTTAATCGCTATTTGTCGGTCCTGAATTATTTACAGGCGATGTCCCTTCTGCATTATTTATGATTTTAGTAAGTCTTTGTTCTAGTATATATGCCGTGCTTGATGGATGGAAAACGGTAGGTGATTTTTCATTCATTAAATCATTTTCAGAAAAACCATTTTTAGCATACCAGTCCTTTGTATCATCATTATAATTTAAAAATTCTTTATGATCTTGTATCATAGTATTGCTGCCCCCATAAAAGTATTTAGCCACATGGCTTACCAATTCATGAATATATGTATTTCCATATTTTCTCTTTTCATTATGGGACATATCACTCAATGATTTAACATTACTACTTCCTGTGATTCCTACAATTACTATTTTACCTCCTTTGTTTAATTTATCTTCTAAAAATTCTTTACTAAGACCAACATTATCTATTGCATTATAATAGGATATAAATTCAGCACTCTGTTTTTCTGGTAGTAAAACACTTATATCACCATTATCAACCATACTACCCATTTTAAATGTGTAATTTAGAACAGCATTATTAATATTAGTTGTATAACCATTTTCTTCTCCCATAACAGTGACAGATTCGGCAATTATTAAAACGTCATTACATCCCATAAATGAAACAACATTAGCCAAGCATTTACTTAAAATAGCATCATCATTAATATCGTTTATTACTTCTCTCCCTACCATTCTTTTTTGAATGCATACATATTCCAATCCTTCTAATTCGATACCATCAATAACCCTATTTTCACTAAAAGCATAACTCGAATTATAAGGATATTTCGCACTCAAAGGGTCAACAGCAAAGAATCTTCCTAGTCTTGTGTCATACATACGATACGTATAGTTATATGAGTTCCCTTTTCCTTTTATTTCATTGTCAACTTCCTGATTTTGAAATCCGTAACGATAGCCAAATACTTTTGTAGTAGAAATCATTTTTCCTGTTCTCATCGTAGCTATATGTTCTTGAAAGGTTCTCAATTCGGTATTCTAGTTGGATTAATGAAATATTAGATAATGAGTCGAGGGTAACGTATTTTTAAAGTCTCTTATCAAAAGTTTCAATTCTGTAATTACTTTGATTTTTTAAAATTGAAAAAGCATTTTTCAATTCATTAAACATTTGTTTATTTTCAATAGAAAAAAGAAATTTATGTTCAGTACCATTTTCATCTATAAAAATTAATCTATTGTAGCCCGCTTCATACCAAAAAGAGATGAAACTTCGACCATAATATGAATCAAAATACACACTAATTGAAAGAATATTCTTATATGTCCGAATATTTCCCTTCTCTTTATTGCATATTGATATTCCAAAATAATCAATTTTCATCAGAGCACTGCATGTTTTTTTTCGTTTTTCAATTATTATAATTGTGTATATTATTATTAGTGTACTAATAATTAGCAGAGTGGTTATAATAATGTAATATTGTGTTAAGTAAAAGAATAATATTAAAATAGAATTCAAATAGTACATGTATTTTCGTACTTTATAATATCTATAAAGATTCCCCATTAAAATTTTTAAAGTTATCAACTCTTCCATTATTTAAATAATTATGGGGTTTTATCTTTTCCTTTAGGTACTATTAAGTCGTCGTCATTTAGTATAGTTTCAGTTGCTCCTTTTCCATCCAAAAATCCTTTAATAATAGGAGGAAGTATAGGTATTACCCCCAACCCCGAAATAATTCCTTTTTCTATAAGCTCTTTGTCTGTTGTAACATCTTTACCATAAATATCCTCACCCTCTTTCCAAGATATAATAAAGTCTGCAATATTTATTATAGGATTTGCATTCACAACAATTTTCAATAATTTCGGTGCTTGTTTTCCTGCGGCATTATTTCCTGTGTTCGCTGGATCATCACTTCCCTCTAAACTACTTCCATCGCCCGCAGCAAAGAAAGACTGTTTGAATGTTTTAGTAAAATGACTATTTAACTTTTTCCCATTTACTTTATCTCTTCTTTCATAGGTATTACCTGTTTCTCTTCCCCAATAATCTACATAAGTTACAATACGCCAATATTCATCTGGATCAGGTTTCTCATCTTTTTCATATCCAAATTGGCTTTTATACATTTCAATTTCTTTATCTGTCGCTTGCCTTAACTCACTTTCTGAATAAACCCCTAATCTTATCGTAATCTTCCGTATCCACTCCAATCCCTCTAACTCAACTCCGTCAATGACCCTATTTTCTGAAAATGCATATGAACTATTCCATGGATATTTCGCACTCAACGGGTCAACTGCAAAGAATCTCCCTAGTCTCGTATCGTGCATCCGATAAGTATAGTTATATGAGTTTCCTTTACCTTTAATCTCATCGTCCTTTTCTTGTGCTTGAAAGGCATAGGAATAAGAAGTATCTCCAAAACTTCTACCACTTAGCATTACCCCAAATGGTGAGTAATCTTGAGAGTTTTTAATATCTGCCATCCAATAATCGACTGTTCCACCGTTGTTGTGCGGAATAGGTTTATCACTTATTACAGAAAGTACGTTACCCAAGTGATTAGAAAACTCATACCTTTTACTACCAAGCGTTTGAACAACATTATTCATATCCGTATTAACATACGCCGAGCCTAATACATTCACGCTATCTTTGAGCATTCCCAATCTCGAACTTCCATAAATATACTTATCCGCTTGAAAGTAAGTAAGCGAAGAATTTGTAGCATCTATGATCATTTCGTAGGTTGTCATCGTGTTTCTTCCGATTTTCTGCGCTCTCGGAACAAGCTTTGAGCATCTAAAATATAATACGTCGAAGAAAGCAAGTTATTATTTGCATCGTAAACATGCTTTGCTGTTCGTCGACCCATTGGATCGTAGTCGAAAGATAGGTTATTTTTTTGAGAACTACCTTCTCTTCCAATATATTTAACTTTTCCATCTACTCGCCAGATAATGGTATCAATCTCTTCTTGTTTGTCTTTTGTCAAACGACCTTCACCATCGTAGGAATAATTATTAGCTGAATTGATCGTGTTCACATTGTTGTCAAACGCACCCATATCGTCGATATCGTCGCTGTACAAGGAAGAACTCACATTATCATTGACCGTATAAAGACGGTTGCGTAACAATCTTCCAGCGTAGTTTTTCTCGTATTGATAACGCAAGGAATCGATTCGAGTACCTATACTATCGTGACGAATTTGCGTCAAGATATTGCCATTGGCATCGTAGCTAAAGGCGTTGAAATATTTGTTATCATACGTTCCTGTATTGCCCCAAGAGTTGGCACCTAAATCAACATTGATGAAACTCTTACTGTGAGCTAATCGGTTCAACTGATCGTACTGATACGCATTTCCAAGTGCTAGTACTTCACGTGTATCGGGTTTTGTGATGGTGGTCACCATACGCCCAATGTTTCCATTGTAGAGTTGCGCCCCATTATTGTGCACATCACTTCCTGTTTGATCCGCAATAAAACTAGAAGATGCAGAAGCAATCGGTTTATAGTCATTATCGTTGTAATGGAGCGAGAAGCTGAAGGCATCTTTTGCTACCAATTCATTCGCACCTGCCGAAACCCCATCTTTTCCTGCATCTCTGTCAGCTTGTAGCGTGTTAGAGTTAACACCCTTAATCCAACCTTGAGCGGTATAAACATAATCTACCCCTTGCACTTTCTCGTTTCCAACTTCAACACGTGCCAGTGGTCCATGTTTGTAGTACTGATAGGATGCATCTTTTTCCCAGAAAGGAGACACAAGCGGCTCGTTTTGAGCGGCTGCCATACCGTGTGCCGGATTGGTCATCGGTGTTTGCTTGGTGGTATAAACCTCCGTGATACGGTTGTCTGCATCGTAGCGGTAGGCGTGGTGCCATTCATCGACTTTTCCGCTTTGATAATCCACACGGTGAACTTGACTGAATCTCAATTCGGTATTTTAGTTTAGATAAATGTAGTGATTTTTTTGAGAAATCGAATATTTACTAAAATATCCGTTCATATAATCAAAAATGAGATTTATTTCTCCGTTATTGGTCAATTATCACTTATTTAAAATAAATTTGCTGTTCAAACGTTTGGAAAAATACATTTGTAAGATTCATGAATTTTAAACAGTTAGGAATATTTTTAATTGTCAGTATTTTTATTGCTGGTTGCTCTGCTGATAAGAATACTTTTATTAATCGAGTATACCACGGTACTACTGCCAAATACAATGGATTGTATAATGCCAATGAGTTATTATACACTTCGTTGAAAAGCTATAAGGAAAATAAAAAAGAGGATTTTTTCAATATTCTCCCTTTAACACAAGTTCCGAGTGAAGAAGAGGTAATGGCACTTTATCCAGCAATTGATACGGCAATCTCAAAATGTAAGCGTGTTATTTCGCTACATAGTATGCCATCTATTGATAAACCCTCTAAGAAAAAAGCAGAACACAATCGTTGGATTGACGAAAATTATATTGCCATTGGAAGAGCCATGTACTTTCGTCGTGACTTTGATGAATCCATTAAGAATTTTGAATTTGTTCGTAAGTTCTTCAAAGATGATCCCTCTAATTATTATGCGACGCTTTGGATTGCTCGAAATCAATTACAATTAGGAGAAGTTGGTAAGGCAAAAGTTAATCTAGATTTATTAGATGCTGCGGTTTCCAAAACGGAGGAGCAGGCAGAAGAAGCTAAAAAAGGTAGTAAATCGAGTAGCAAGAAAAAAACATCCGCTCGTCTAAGAAAGATTAAAAAGGCGAAAGAAAAAAGAGATAAAGAGAAAGAGGAGAAAAAGGGACTTCTTTTCGTTCCATTCCCTGAGAAATTGAAATTCGACTTGAACATAACGAAAGGAGAATACTATATTGCTAAGAAAGATTACGAACAAGCAATTGTCTATCTCGAAGAGTCTTTAAAATATGGTAAAAAGAAAGAGCTTGGTCGTGTTCGATTCGTCATTGGTCAATTGTACGAAAAACAGAAAAATGATGCTAAAGCAGCAGAAAATTATACCGCTGTTTTAAAGTACAATACCACTTTTGAGGTCAATTTTACGGCTCGAATGAATAGAGCGATGACTGGTGGAAACGAGAAGATTAAAAAAGAACTTCATAAAATGTCTCGTGATGCGAAAAACTTTGAGTACCGCGACCAAATATTTTATGCTTTGGCTGAAATAGATATGCGTGCAAGTAATCGAGAAAATGCACTGAAAAATTATAATAAATCTATTTTTTATTCTATCAGTAACAATCGGCAAAAGGGAAGAACTTACGAGCGTTTAGCGGATATTAATTACACCGATAAAAATTACATTCAAGCGCAACGTTACTACGATAGTTGTGCAAAGCTCGTAAATGATCAATATCCCAATTATGAAGCGATTGTTAAAAAAGCAGAGAAGTTAAAAAAACTGGTCCAATCTATTGAAATAGCTGAATACGAGGATAGTGTTCAACGCATTGCTAAGATGAGTCCTGAAGAACAGCTGAAATTTGCTGAGAACCTCATCAAGAAGATGAAAGAAGACGCTGAGAAGCAAAAAAACCTAGCACTTCAACGTCAAAAGGAACTAACTACAACTGGTGCCATTACAAGTAATAGCTTGAGTGGAAGTAAAAATTATTTCACCAATCAAAAATTAAAGTCACAGGGATTTGAAGATTTCCGTAAGCAATGGGGATATCGACAAAACGAAGACGATTGGAGGCGATCTGACAAAATGGTAATTGCCACTTTTGAGGAGATAAGAGAAGGTGATGATTCTACTGAAGTAAAGTCGTCAGGGATTGTTGTGAAAGAAACAGGACCTACTCCTGAAGAATTACTAGTAAATATTCCTTCAACTGATAGTGCCTTAGATGAATCAAACAAGCGATATGTCGAAGCACGTTATGACGCAGGTATGATTTACAAAGAACAGTTAAATGAAAACGGACTAGCAACCCAACAATTTCAATATGTTATCGATAAAAATTACGAGAGTGATTTTAACCCAATGTCATCCTTTCAGTTATATAAAATATATGAAGATAGTGATCCATCAATTGCTAGTAATCAACGCAATTACATCCTGACGAATTATCCAAAATCGGATTATGCAGCATATCTAAATGACCCCGATTTCTTTGTGAAGAGAAAGAAAGTGGAAGCGATTTACGAACAAGAATACCTTCGCTATTTAGATCGTTATAACCGAGGATTGTATTATGCTGTTTTAGGAAAGGCAGAAGATGTTATAACAAATGAAAAAGACAATAAATATCGTTCTAAGTACATGATTATTAAAGCACTTTGCTTAGGTCAAATGAACGATGACAAAACATTGTTAATTCCTATATTAGAGCAGGTAAAAGAAGAGTATCCTTCAACTTCTGAAGCGACGAAAGCAGATGAAATGCTAAACATTATTAAGAATGGTTATTCTAAAAATGAAACCATAGACTTCTCAAAGAAAAACAACTTTAAATATACTGAGGATGGTGATTTTTGGTTTGTTATTGAGATGGATAAAGAAGCTGAAAATAAGATTTTCACCTATAAAAATAAGGTGACTGATTTTAACTCTCGATTCTTTAGTAAACTTCATTTAACAACGGAGACAAAATTAATGGGAGACAAAAATGTCATCACGGTTAAGACGACCAATTTCAAAGACGCAAAAGCATATCTCACTAAGTTTAAGTCATCTCAATCAACTCTTGGTGATGTAAGTAAATTCACCATTTTCTATATCTCTAAAGAGAATATTATTAAGCTATTTGAAAATGGAAAAATAGATAGCTACTTAGACTTCTTCTTCGAGAAATATTAAACAGTATGGCTAAGAAAAATAACTTTTTTCGCTTTAGTAGCATGGGCGTACAAATGGGCGCTATTATCGGGTTATTTACCTGGTTAGGAAGCTATATTGACAAAAAACAAGGTAACGAAACTCAAGGTTGGACACTTGGACTTGCCCTATTTGGGGTTTTAAGTGCCATGTACTTAATAATAAAAGAAATCAAAAAAATGAGCGATGAATAAGAAAAAGACCATACTATTTTTAATGATTTCGCTGTTTATATTCACCTTTCATATCATATTAATCGCTTTAAACATTCTAAAAGGCACACTAACCACCGCTTTTGTTATAGACGGCATACTTGCATTTTTTGTGTTGGTTAGCATGCGTATACTCTACACGCATGACAAAAATGAAGACACTCTTGCACAACGTTATTTAATTGTAACAACACTACAATTTATTGGGTTTTTGAGTGGGGTTTTAGGAATGGTTTATGGTAGAATTCCAGATGTGAAATACTGGACTTTTTCAGCTCTTATTATTTTCCTTCTAATTCTCGTTACTCAAACGGTCTTCCTCCTTCAATCTATTACCTCTAATTCCAGCAAAGAGACCAACGAAGAAAGCAACTAACGAAGCTCCTGTCTGAGTTTCTAAGGTATCTTCATTTAGAAAAGAAACAACTAAAATGAGTAAAATCAGATAGGTGTAAAAGGTTGTTGGGACTTCCCGAAAAGTATAGATTAGAAACAACAGAAACAAAGCTAATCCTATTAATCCATAGCTCACCATAACGGATAAAAACTGTTGATGTGATTGCCTTCTATTTTCTTGGGTTAACTTAGAATGCGTTTTATCATAATATTTATTAAATGCTGACCTAGCATCACCTGCACCTACGCCAATTAATGCGTTTTCTTTACTAATAGAAAGCCCCGCTTTCCAATACTCCATTCGTTGTAAAAAAGTATATCCATTTGGGTCACTACCTTGATAGGACATTTCATCTGCTAATGACTGTAAACGCGATTTGAATGAACGATTATCTTGTAAATAAGAGACATATCCCTTTTCTATATTCCGAATGTCTTGATTGGACAGTTGAGCAACTCCTTCGGCATCTTTTACCAATCCTTTTGAAGCCATGTATCGAATTAAATTCCACAAATTTATTTGACCATTTCTAGCCGCACTATCTAAACTTACATTCGATCTTTTTACCCACTCCTCCTCTAATTCTTGAATTTGAATATTTACTGCCACAGGATGTCCATTTTCAAAAATAGTATTCGATGTATCACTCCAATAGGGATTTCCTTTTTTGGAAACCGTTAATAACTCAATTGTTGGCCGTGTAAAAATGTCACTAATAAAAATAAAGGTGCCACATAAGAAAGCTAATGAGAGAACTCCTGAAGTAATCCAGAAATAGGTTTTATTCTTAATCAATCGGTAAATAAAGTAGCATACCATAAAGAAAACAGCAATCGCAAGTGAGATATAACCACTTATTACTTCTGAAAGAAGTGTATAGTAAATTAAAAAAAGGACATTTATCAAGAAGATATATCTCCAAAATGAAGTGGATTTAAGAAAAAAGTAAAAACTTAAGACAGCAGCAATTACCACCATAATTGACAAGCGAATGTGTGAAATAAACAAACTCATTTGGCGCATATCATAGCTGTAGTAGTCTGTCTGGCGTGCATATCCAATTATGTTAATCAATACCGTTAAACTTACCGCTATTAAAAAGCTTTTCAATAGAACATTAAGCCCAAATTCTGATTGAACAGGATGAAGTAGAAAGATAAAGAAAAGAATATAGAAAGGTAAGGTTAAGTTAATGAATTGAACCCCTTGATTAAGATCGTTCGACCATAATAAGCTCAGGAGTATCCATAGAAAAAAAATAGCTAAAAATCGAAAACTCTTTTTAACGATGAACGTTTCTTTAAACGTCGATAAAGGAGTGAAAAGAAGTGATATTAAGCCTAATAAAAGAGTTGCGATAGATAAACCAATCTTATTTAACGGTAGAAACACAGCAATAGCAGCATACAAAAAAATGTAAATTCTCCGTAGCCATACATCACAGATGAACTTATTAAGCATTCTATTAAATTACTCTTGATTAAATTTAAAACGAAGATATTGGAAAATATTGCTACTCTTCTTATAGAAAAGTAACAATATTCTATTTTACATCAATTCACTTGACTTAATTTCAACATGTTCGTTTTTCCATTTTCCTCAATCGGAATAGAAGCAATATTGATAATCAAATCACCTTCTTGGATTAATCCTTTCTTTTTAAGAAGGTATTTAATATCTGCAATGGTATGATCAGTACTTACTTTAGAGTCATAATAGAAGGCTCTAACACCCCAAACAAGATTCAGCTGAGTCAATATACTACGATTGCTAGTAAAGATGAATACAGGCGATTTAGGGCGTTGTGAAGCGACTTTATAAGCAGTGTACCCAGAGTAAGACATTCCAATGATTGCATCCGCTTCAACACGTTGTGCTAATCGACATGCATTAAAACAGATAGAATCAGAAATAAATCGTGCTGTTGCTTTAACAGGTGTCATCTCTTTATTATAAATACCTTCAAAAGATTCTATTTCATAAATGATATCAGCCATCGCTTTGATTACTTGTACAGGATATTGACCGACAGATGTTTCACCCGAAAGCATCACTGCATCAGCGCCGTCCATTACAGCATTTGCAACGTCGTTCACTTCTGCTCTAGTAGGTGAAATATTAGTAATCATACTTTCCATCATTTGCGTAGCAACAATAACGGGTTTGGCTTGTTGTACACATTTTTGAATCAACATCTTTTGAATCAAAGGCACACTTTGGAAAGGAATTTCAACACCCAAATCTCCTCGAGCAACCATGACAGCGTCTGTCTCACGAATAATTTCATTAATATCTTCTAATGCCTCAGGCTTCTCAATTTTCGCAACTACCTTAGCCGTAGATTGTACGTTTCTAATCAAGTATTTCAATTCAATAATATCTCTAGCAGAACGTACAAAAGATAATCCAATCCAATCAATATCTTGTGTTAGAATGAAATCTAAATCTTTTCGGTCTTTTTCTGTCAATGACGGAATAGAGATTTTAGTATTTGGAAGATTGACGCCTTTTTTAGAAGACAAGATACCTCCATGAACGACTTTTACTTTAAATTCTTTAGCGCCATCTGTATCAACTACTTCTAATTCCAATTTACCATCATCTAATAAGATTCTATCACCTGCTTTTACTTCAGAAGGTAATTGCTTGTAGTTGATACTAAATTTTTTCGCATTTCCAACCATCTCTGTAGTGGTAATATGAATTTCACTACCATCCACAATCTCAACACCATTATTTTCCATTTCGCCACAACGAATCTTAGGTCCTTGTAAATCAGCTAAAATAGCCACATGCAATCCCATTTCTTCGTTTAACTCACGAATCGTTTTTATAACCGCTTCGTACACCTCATATTCTCCGTGTGAGAAATTAAGACGACAAACATTCAATCCTTCGATAAACATCTGTCTCAATACTTCTTTATCGGTAGATGCAGGCCCGATAGTTGCCACGATTTTTGTTTTTTTCATTTATTCAAATATTATATTTCTTACTGACGAATATTCATTTGGATCAAAAATATACGAAGCAAGAACAGTTTTGTTCATTTTTCTTAATGCGTCATTTATTTTCTCTATTTCATACACTTGATTATTGACAAAAAAGAGAAAGTTGTCTATTTGCTGTAGCTCTGGAATTAGCAGAGATCCGTTATGCTTATTCTTTATTAAGTAAATAGACAGAAAGTCTTCTTCTTGACTTTGAAAGTAATACGGAAATGAAGCAGAATTGTTTTTCTTGGAATACACTTCAAAGTTAGTATTAGACAATTCCAATTCAAAATTGAGGGTTTTATTAAAGTCCCAAACTAATTTATATGCAGGAACATGAGAGCTTATTCCAATCAATTCGAAAGTTGCCACATCTTCTTCTTCTACTAAAAATTTATGAGCTTTAACTTTTGCCATCCCACTAAATTACATAATTTATCAAAGTTACATAGAATCCTTGAGTCATTCATCACTTTTTAGATAATTATCTGAGTCATTCAATCCATATCAAATGCACATTTTATTTCTAAGAAAGAAAAACGCCCTATTTAAAAATAGAGCGTTTTACATATTTTATTTTATTACCATTTGTCAGGATCTGCTAATTGCAAATCTCTTCTGTATTTTTCAGGAATTTCTTCACTTCCTCCAACTAAACTTCCAGGAGACATTGTATAAAATATCTCCTCATACGATTTAGTAGAGTATGAGGTCACCCTTCTATAAATTAAATCTCGTGTCACTTGTTCGCCACTCTGTAGTCCAGCAGCAGCTAGTAACTCTGCATATGATCGAACTGTTTCACTATGGAAATTAGCCACTCTCACCTTCTTTAAAGCAACATCTAACCCTGCAACTAATTGAGGATCTTGAGTAGTGATACCAGTAGGGCAACGGTTGGTGTTACATAACAAGGCTTGAATACAGCCTAAAGATAACATCATTCCACGTGCGCTATAAATAGCATCTGCTCCCAAGGCCATCGCTTTCATCATTCCAAAGCCGTTCATTACCTTTCCAGAACCAATTACTTTAATGTGTTCGCGAATCCCAAATCCAACAAGCATGTTTTCAACAAAAGCCAAAGCATCAAGGAAAGGTGCTCCTACAAAATTAGTAAACTCTTGGGGTGCTGCACCTGTCCCTCCTTCACCTCCATCCACTGCAATATAGTCTGGGTAAACATCTAACTCAATCATGGCTTTACAAATAGCCATAAATTCTCTCTTCACACCTACACAAAGTTTAAAACCAACTGGCTTTCCTCCAGACTCTTCGCGTAATAATTGAATGAATTGAATCATCTCTCTTGGTGTATGAAAAGCAGAGTGATGAGGCGGTGAAGCAACTTTTGTATGAGGCTCTACGTGACGTATAGCAGCAATTTCTTCAGAGTTTTTAGACGCTGGTAAAATACCTCCATGACCTGGTTTTGCTCCTTGAGATAATTTTAACTCAATCATTTTCACTTCTGGTCGTTGTGCATTTGCACGGTATTTTTCAACACTAAAATTGCCATCTGCATCTCTTGCTCCGAAATATCCTGTACCAATTTGCCAGATTAAATCTCCTCCGTACTTCAAATGGTAGGGTGAAATTCCTCCTTCTCCTGTGTTATGAGCAAATCCGCCAATTTTAGCTCCTGCGTTTAATGCTTCTACGGCTGCTTTTGATAATGCACCAAAACTCATAGCACTAATATTTAAAACGCTACAACTATAAGGTTGCGTACATCCTTTATTCCCAACAATAATACGAGGGCTCTTATCTATTTCATCAAAGTTATACGAATTGATACTATGCATCATCCATTCGTATCCTTCTTTATACACATCGTATTGCGTTCCAAAAGGAATCGTATCCATCTGCTTCTTTGCCCGCTGATAAACTGTACTTCTATCAATACGATTGATAGGTGTTCCATCTGTATCACTCTCGATAAAGTATTGATACATTTTTGGGCGCAATTCTTCCATCAACCAACGCAATCTACCAAGCATTGGATAATTCCGCATTACAGTATGTTTCCGTTGGAAAAAGTCATAATACCCCATTAGTATAGGGATTAATAAAATTCCTAGGACGTACCACCATCCATTCCAAGTGAAATAAGCTGCTAATGATAATATAACAACTGTTAAAACACTCCAAATAACAAACCCTTTTCTTTTCAAAACTTTTTAATTTGAAATTACGGGTCGAAATTAGAATTTATATATCACATTTAAAACTATCTATTCATAAAAAAGCATAAAAATCATTCAATCTCGTTATTAAGAACGTTTCTAAATATCCAGCTTGTTTTAATTCATATTGAATATCAACTAATTAAATAAGAATCATATCAAAAGAAGCGTGTATTGGAAAGGTCGGTGAGAATAATTTTAGGGATAAAAACGGATGTGAATCTTTTCTATTTTAGTATCTCTACTGAATAGTAAATATCAACAGATATTAATAATCGTCAACTCGGTTTCTCAAAAACACTTTTGTTGCTATTTTTGTCATTCAAAGAATCAAATCAGTAGGTTTACTAATTTTGGAGAAAGTTAAGGAGCGATGAAATATTTAATAGTTGGTTTGGGGAATCCGGGAAACGAATACGAAAATACCCGTCACAATATCGGATTCAAAGTGGTAGAGTCAATGGCGAAAGAAGCAGGAGAGCATTTTTCCATAGGGCGTCATGCCGAAGTAGCTGTTATTAAGCACAAAGGACGTACACTTATATTAATTAAACCAACGACCTATATGAATCTTAGCGGTAAGGCAGTGCAGTATTACTTACAAAGTGAAAAGATACCCTTAGAAAACCTATTTGTTGTAGTGGACGATTTAGCGTTACCATTTGGAAAGCTACGTATGAGACCAAAAGGAAGTGATGGCGGACACAATGGACTGAAAGATATTCAAGCCACTTTAAACACTGATAAATATACACGATTACGCTTCGGTGTAGGAAGCGAATTTAACAAAGGGAGTCAAGTCAACTATGTATTAGGTGAATGGTCTCTAGAAGAAAAAGAAACACTAGAGGAGCGAATAAAAGTTGCTGCTGATTTTATAAAAAGCTGTGCTGCTATTGGAACAGATAGAGCAATGAGCTTGATGAATAATAAGTAAGTCCATCAAAAGATACTCTCCCTAAAAATACAACCAGCTTCCTTGTACATCATCTTTTGTGAAGATAATAGCTGGGAATGGTATTTTAATCATATTAAAAGGACTTAACAATACCTTCGGCCATTTTCGCTTGAAGTGAAATTTGGACACATCAATATCTAAAGAGAAAACCCATTGTCGCCGTGCCTGAAAGGGTTCATTTCCGACAGCATAAGTATTATCATAACCGTGAATTTTCGCATCAACACTATATCCTATCGAAAAGCACAGCCATTTTGGAAGCGATTCATCTCGAGAGAACGCAAAGGGTGAAAAACTAATCCAGTAGGTTTGTCCATTATAATCTTTAAGAAGCTGTTCCGCAATGTTAGCTCCTAAAGTGTTAGGGCGATATTTCGCATATTTACTCGGCGAAAAAGAGAACTTAGGTTTGAATATCTGTTCTTGAAAAGCAAGTTCTTGTCCTAAAAAAAGTGCTGTTCCAGCAGCATTCGCTCCTACATCTGACCATGAAAAGCCCCATTGAGAATTAGTGGCATCTAAAAACTCCAATGTCAGCTGATAGCCGAAGCCAACACCAGCACCAATAAAGCTACTTACATTTCGATCTAATCCAGACCAGCGAAATGTGCCCGCAATTTTGTCTGAAATTTGATAGGCTGTAAAAAAATGTCCCATCTTATCCATCTGCATCCATTCTTTTGAATCGTCAAAAAGATGAAATTTACTCTTTGGATATTCATTGTACCACACATAGTGTAAACCGATCATACTTGTTGTCCAGCCAACACCGATAGCGGAAGAAACAACTATTAATCGAGGTTTATGTAGCGAATCGGCATTCTCAAAAAAATTTTGGGAATACGCAGAACGTACTCCCAAAAAATTAAAAAAAATAAATACAATTAATAACCTAGACACGGGTCATGTGATTTTAATTTTCAGCATATTTCAATATACTGATTCTTTATAAACCTATTTTGCCAAAATCTTAAACTCTGTTCTTCTGTTCTCTTGGTGCGCTGCTTCTTTTTCTTTCGTCGTTTTCATCGCAGCTATTTGTGCATCCGTAACAATCGGTCTTTCTGAAGCATAACCAGCAGACTGAAGTCTATCTCTTGAAATACCAGCATTTACTAAGTAATCAACCACTGCTTTCGCTCTGTTAATTGACAACTCTTTATTCAAGGCTACAGAACCTCTAGAGTCCGTGTGTCCTGAAAGTTCAATTTTAAGATTTGGATTGTCATTCATCAACTTAATCAATCGTTCCAATTCTGATTTAGACTCAGGACGAAGTGAATATTTATTTAAGTCGAAGAAGATATTTTTAAGTACGATAGACTCACCCACTTCAATTTTCTTCATATAAACATCTTTTTTATACTCCGTATAATCGGATCCTTTAGGAATGTCGAAGTTCTCGGAATGAAAAAGATAACCATCCGCTTTTACTGCAATACCGTAGTTCTTTCCAGCAGGAAGTGTTAACATGTAGCGGCCATTTACCTTATCTGACTCAAATTCAGCTAAAAGCTCTCCTGTATCATTATCGTAGAGTTCAATTTTTGCAAACAACGGTAATTTTGTTTTATCGTCATAAATTGTTCCTTTCAATAATGCTAGTTCTCCACGATCATTTTTAATGATTGGCTCAATCGTTTTTTCTTGCTTAATAATATCCATTCCAGCAAGAAGCATTTCCTCCGCATTTAGTAACGGTTGTTTTGGCTCTCCTAAGAAGGTGATTTTATATAAATCTTTTTCACCAAAACCATCTTTACGGAAAGAAGTCATATATCCAAATCTACCACTCGCAGTCATGGTGAAGAAAATATCATCATCTGGTGTATTTACAGGAAGTCCAATGTTAATAGGGTCTGAGAAATTCCCCTTTTCATCCATTCTTGTGTAGAAAATATCGTAGCCTCCTACTGAGTTGTGTCCTTTTGATGAAAAGTAGAATGTCTTACCATCAGGGTGAACAAAAATACCATCTTCGTCATAAGATGAATTTATATTATCTGGAAGACGCACTAGATTATCCCATTTCAACTTTTCTGAATCCCAAGTTACATAGTAAATATCACGATCTCCAGGAGCTCCTTTCATACTTCCATCTTTTGGTCTATTCGATACAAAATAAAGTCTTTTACCATCATTACTATACCAAGCAGAAGATTCGTGATAAGGAGAACAAATTATTTTATCCGTTTTTTTAGGTTTGCTCCAAGCATCACCTGTACGAATACTTTCATAGATATTTCCATCTCCGTTATCATCAATATAGACCAACATCTTTTGTCCATCAGGACTAAGTGCAACTGTTGCGTCATGTCCTTTCGTATTGATTGGTGCACCAACATTCTGGGCAGACGACCATGACTTTCCATCTTTTTGTGCAAAATAAATATCTTCAAAATAACCACTATTGGATTCATCGAAACTTCCTCCTGTTGTGGTATTTCTTCTAGAAGTAAAATAGATTTCAGAACCATCTGCATTCATAATCATACTGTATTCAGGATACTCTGTGTTGATATTATTTCCAAGATTATCGATAAATACTCTAATCGGCTTCTTTTCCAATGTTCTTCCTGATTCACACTCTTTCAATCGTTTATCGGTAACATTTACTAAATCAGCATTTGCATTTTTATTACCACGGCCTTCAGTTAGGTATTGCTTATAGAATTTAATCGCATCATCCCAATTACTGTTCAACTGATAACTTTGTGCTAAATAATATTTAATGTCAGCAGAAACCGTCTTGTCTAAACTATAGGCTTTATTAAAATAATCGAATGACCGTGTACGGAAGTTCGTATTCAGGTAGCAAATTCCTAATTTGAAATTCAAAGTGGAATTATTTGGATTGATCTTATAAGCACCTTCATAACTAGTAAGTGCATTCTTATAGTCTGCGAATGGTAGTGCATAAAAATACTTGTCGCCTTCTTTTAAATATTTCAAGGCCTCTTTTAAGTTTTCTTTATCTTCTTTAAATGCCGTTTTATCAAAAGGTGTGTCCGTTTGTGCTAAAGATGACAACACAACAAACATCATTAGTAAGAATGGTATAATTTTTTTCATAATCTCCTTATTTTAAAAGTTGTTACATTCACTATTCGCATAATATGAACTAGCGGTTTCCACACCTAGCTCTACTGCTCTCAACCAGTCTTCACAAGCTTTCTCTTCTTGATGAAGCATTTCCTTTGCTATACCTCTGTTGTAAAAGGCATATCCGTAATCAGGATTTAATTTAATAGCGAAGTCACACTGTTTTACAGCTTCTTCCCATTTTTCCATCTTAATATAAGCAGATGCTTTATTGTTAAATGCATACGCGTAATCTGGCTTTAGCTTGATAACCTTATCAAAATCGGCAATTGCTCCTTCAAAATCACCATTCTCTAGTTTAGCATATCCACGATTGTTATAACCAATATAAAAATCATTATCTATAGCAATTGCATTTGTAAATGCATCAATCGCAAGGGTATATTTCTTCTGATTTCGATAGGTTGTACCAAGATTATTATAGGCCATTCTGAATTTTTTATCCTTACTAATTGCAAGCTTATAACTCTCTACAGCTTTATCTAACTCGTTTAATTCTTTATAAGCACTTCCTTTGTCATTATAAGCATATGCAAAATCAGGATCGATTTTAATGATACGGTCTAAATCGACAATTGCTTCTTTGTAATTCTCTAAAAGAAAATTAGCTAAAGCACGTTGATAATAATACTTAATTTCAGTATCGTTTACCTCGATGGCCTTTCCTAGCACATCTATTGCATTCTGATATTCAGCTTCATTAAAATAAATGATTGCTTTTTCAAAATAAGCTTGTGAATTGGTGGAGTCCATTTCAACCACCATGGAGAAATCCTTAAATGCTTTCTCCCTGTCTTTTAATGCAGCGTAGCTCATTCCTCTATTTAAGTAAGCTTGAGGAAAGTCGGCATATATTCCGATGGCCGCACTAAATTTTGAAATAGCTTGTTGATAGTCCTTCTCCATAAAGGAAGAAACACCTTCATTATAGGCAGCTTCTGCCTCAGCTGGCATTTGTTGTGCTTTGATTTCTTGTAATTCTTTTTCTGAAAGAACTTTAACATCTGTATTTTGTGCCTTTAGTCCATAAAAGGTAAAAAAAGAGACACATACAAGGGTGAGTATTTTTTTCATAAGGAAGAAAATAAATTTGTATTTGAGGGTAAATATATCATTTAATCTTTATTCTCAGACGAAAAAAAGCTTAATTTATAAACTTTCGTTAACAAACTCTTTCTTTCTTGTTTCATCTTATCCAATTGAGAAGCTAACCTTTGATGAGACTTGATGTTTTGGTACGTTCTCCAACTATTGTAGGAAATCAGTCCAAGTGATGGGATAATTAAATAATAGGCCAAAGATAATATCCATGTGTAATTTTCAAATCCAACACACAACGGTTTAATTATAAAATAGTGCATGGCAATCACTATTGGTATGTTCCAAATCCCAATTGCTACCATGCCTAACGTTAGTTTTACTGAACCCCAAAAAACACGCCTTTTAAAGGACTTTTCAACAAATTTTTTCACCAATTTATACGGCAAATAATTGTGAATTCGCCCTAATAAATTAAGAGGTGAAAATACGATAATTTGCAACCATTTCCATCCTATATTTTGCTTGTTTTCGGCACTTTCAAATACAACAGTATCTGTTATTTTTAAAGATTTTAAATGATTAAAATATTCTTTTAATTCTTTTTTTAGCACAACAAGCTCATCATCTTGTAAATTTTGCTGATTTATCCATTTAGCAAAAGCCTTTGAATTCTCCCAACGCTGAAGGAGCGGAATAGATTCATCTTTATCAAAAGGATCAATTCCTATACGTGTTAATCTCGTAACGTGCTCATGGAAAAAGACCCAGTCAGAATTTTCTACATACGTTAACTGATTTTGCAAATCAATCTCTAATTGGTCGGTAATGTCCGCAATTACTTTATTTGGAACTTTTAAGTATTCTTCCTTAAAATCATTCAAACAAATAGACGGTCCATTACTAATTACAATTTCACTTCCAATAACATTGGGATTTCCATAATTAATCCCAACTGTGGCTACATAAATATTTTTAGACCAATTTAACCCGTCCAATGTCTCAAAACCAATTCTTACTGCTCCTTTTTTCAAGGGTTTTAATCTTCTAACAAATACATCGTCCGTAAATCCCTCTCCAAATATTAACAGATTACGACCACCTTTTAAAATAGAAGCGCATTTTTGAAAGACTTCTTTGTTTTTCATTTTAGTATCAACTCCATCTTGCTGGCGATAAATCGGCAACATGTGCGCTGCCCATAATATAGGCTTCATCAATGTAGTGAAAACATCGGATCGTGTCATAAAGAAAACGATAGGTCGCATTTGAGTAGCAATTATTAGCGGATCCATAAAAGAGGCCGCGTGATTACTGACATATATTGTTCTATTCAAACGTTTTTTGGGATTTCTTATGACTTTTATTTTTTTATAAAAAATACGTAAAGAATAATTAAGGGTGACGAATAAAAATAAATATAAAATGCGCATATCAAATTTTTCAATTCTGTAAAATTAAAGGTTTTTTGGAGATTGTCGATTATTGTCACTTTGGAATGATTTATTTTTTGCTACTTTTACCTTGAAAAGAACAAATAGCAAGAATATGTACGGAAAATTTAAAAGTCATCTTTCTGACGATTTAAAAAGATTAGAAGAAGAAGGCATCTATAAAAATGAACGCATTATAGTAACGCCTCAAGGCCCTAAAGTAAAGGTAGATAGTGGTGAAGAAGTAATCATCATGTGTGCCAATAATTATTTAGGACTATCTTCTCACCCTAAAGTAATTGAAGGTGCAAAAGAAGCTCTTGATGCTCGTGGATATGGAATGTCCTCCGTTCGATTTATATGTGGAACGCAAGATATTCACAAGACACTAGAACAAAAGATTGCTGATTTTTACGGTACAGAAGATACGATATTATACGCAGCAGCTTTCGATGCAAATGGCGGTGTATTCGAACCCTTATTTTCGGAAGAAGATGCCATTATATCAGACGAATTAAACCACGCATCAATTATTGACGGCGTTCGTTTATGTAAAGCACAACGTTATCGATATAAGCATTCTGATATGAATGACTTAGAAGAACAACTGAAAAAAGCACAAGCACAACGTTTTCGAGTGATTGTAACGGATGGTGTTTTCTCTATGGATGGGGATATTGCAAAATTAGACGAAATCGTTGCATTAGCAGAAAAGTACGATGCATTAGTGATGTCAGACGAAAGTCATGCTGCTGGTTTTATTGGTAAAACTGGACGTGGCGTTCCCCAATATTGCGGTGTTGATGGAAAAGTGGATATCATCACAGGAACATTAGGGAAAGCGTTAGGTGGAGCAATGGGTGGATATACAACTGGCCGCAAAGAAATCATCGCTATGTTACGTCAAAAATCGAGACCTTACTTGTTTTCAAACTCTTTATCACCCGTTATTGTTGGTGCTTCTATTAAAGTATTTGATTTACTGAGTTCAACAACTGAACTGAGAGATAAATTGGAAGCAAACACTCATTATTTTAAAGAGAAGGTTGTTGCAGCAGGTTTTGACATCACACCTGGAGACTCTCCAATTGTTCCAATTATGTTATACGATGCCGCTCTTTCTCAAAAATTTGCAAATCGATTGTTGGAAGAAGGTGTTTACGCGACTGGTTTCTTTTTCCCAGTTGTGCCTAAAGGAAAAGCACGAATAAGAACACAAATTTCAGCTGCTCATAGCTTTGAAGATTTAGATAAAGCAGCAAATGCCTTTATTAAGGTCGGAAAAGAATTGGGTGTAATAAGTTGATTATTACTGAATAATTGGTGAACCACATGTCTTTTATGTTGTAAACTCAATATTTTTAATGTAACTTTATATAATAGACGTTTAAGATTTCCTTATGGCACTAAAACAATATCTCAGTCAGAAACTAGAGCAACGCTTAAGTCCTCAGCAAATTCAATTAATGAAGTTGTTGCAAGTTCCTACAATGGAATTAGATCAGCGAATTAAGCAAGAAATAGAAGAAAACCCAGCTCTAGAAGAGGGTAAGGATGAAATAGACGAAACCTATGATGAAAAACCATCCGAAGAATATGAAGATAATGCCAATACTGAAAATGAGCGTGAAGACTTTGACTTGTCCGACTATATGGACGACGACACTCCAGACTATAAAACACAGGCAAATAATTACAGTAAAGACGATGAAGAACGCGTAATTCCTTATAGTGGCGAGCAAACTTTTCAAGACAAATTACTAGACCAGCTTTACACATTAGGTCTTGATGATACTCAGTTTATCATTGCAACAACAATAATTGGAAATTTTGATGAGTCGGGTTATTTAAATCGTGAAGTAGAGGCAATTGTTGATGATTTAGCTTTTATGATGAACCTAACCGTTACTGAAAAGCAAGTCGAGGATGTACTTTCATTAATTCAAGAGCTAGATCCTGCAGGAATTGGTGCTCGTGATTTAAGAGAATGTCTATTACTTCAGATGAATCGCAAGCAAGACGGTGACATAACGAAATATACAGCGAAGAAAATTTTAGAAGATTATTTCGATGAATTCACTAAAAAGCACTACGATAAAATACAAAAGAAACTAGAAATTGAAGACAAGGATTTAAAAGATGCTATCAATGAAATCATAAAATTAAATCCTAAGCCTGGAGGAGCTAGTAAAACAAATTCAAAATCGATGATTCAAATCATTCCCGATTTTTATGTGAATGAATTTGATGGAAAATTAGAAATAACAATTAACGGTAGAAATGCTCCCGACTTACGGGTTAGTAAAGGGTATGAAGTAATGCTTCGGAATTATGCTGAAGGAGCAAAAACATCTAAAACAGATAAAGAAGCCTTACAGTTTGTGAAGCAAAAATTAGATGGTGCAAAATGGTTTATCGATGCTATTCGTCAACGTCAAAACACCCTTTTATCTACAATGGAGGCTATCGTACGATACCAACATGCTTTCTTCCTAACGGGTGATGAAACCAATCTGAAGCCAATGATTTTGAAAGATATCTCAACTATGATTAATTTGGATATTTCAACGGTATCAAGAGTTGCTAATAGTAAATTCGTACAAACTAACTTCGGTGTTTTTTCATTGAAATATTTTTTCTCTGAATCACTTTCAACTGATTCAGGAGAGGAAGTTTCCACACGTGAAGTCAAAAAGATACTATCAGAAGCAATAGAGGCGGAAGATAAATTGAAACCCCTAACCGATGATCGATTAGCTAAGCTACTGAACGACAAAGGGTATAATATTGCGCGACGTACCATTGCAAAATATAGAGAACAATTAAATATACCTGTTGCCCGCTTAAGGAAAGAACTTTAAAATGAAACTATTTTATCAAATTGTTTCGTGGGCATTTGTTCCACTCATGATGCCAATTTATACACTATTGGTCTTATTTAACGTGGAGACTACTAATAGAAGTGCAGTAGATATAAAAGACAATTTATTCTTGATGTCCTCATCATTACAATGGATTATTCTATCTATCTTTTTTATTTTAACATTTTTAGCTCCTGCTTTTTCTTTACTCCTGTTAAAGCGAAATAATAAAATAAAGTCTATTGAGCTGGATTACCGAGAGGAACGTACTATTCCAATTTTAATAACTGGTTTTTATTCGCTTTTACTATCATTTGTTCTATTCAAACAACTTTCTCCACAGTATTTTTCCGTTATTTTTCATTCGCTAGCAGTTTTAGGTTTTGTAAGTACACTTTTTGCATTCGTTATTACTTTATTTACAAAAATTAGTATTCATGCAATGGGAGCTAGTTTGTCAACGGGGTCAATTATTTATTGCTACATCCATTTTTATATTCCAAACATGTACGTTCTGATTGCCGTAATTTTGACAGGAGGATTAATCATGACTTCTCGTTATGTTTTAAACAAACATACTATCTCACAATTAGTTGGCGGATATGTACTTGGACTAATTCTTTCACTTGTAACATTTCCAATTGTTAATTATTTAGTGTAATTTTGCAGTCAAAACCAATTAAAAATATATGAGAAAAATAATTTTACTTTTAACTTTATCATTTGCTATTGCAGCATGTGGTATTTTAGGAGAAACAAAAAGTAATGGAATTAATCTTTACACTGTTCAACAAGATAAAGAACTTGGTGCACAAGTAGCGCAAGAAATCGCCAATAATCCAACTGAATACCCCATTGTAGATTCAGCATCTAACGTTGCTTTATATGCGTATGTATACAAAATCAGAAATAAGATATTAAACTCGGGAAAAGTGGCACATAAAGATGATTTTCAATGGAGAGTTCAAATTATTCACAATGATACTGTTTTAAATGCTTTTTGCACACCAGGAGGGTATATCTATGTCTACACTGGTATTATGAAATATCTTGATTCTGAAGATGAATTAGCAGGTGTATTAGGTCACGAGATCGCACATGCTGACCTGAGACATTCCACGCGACAAATGACAACGATGTACGGTGTTGATGTTTTAATCAGTGCTATTTCAGGTGACTTAGTTGCTTTAAAAAACATTACTGAAAGTTTGATTGGTCTAAAGTTCTCTAGAGTTCATGAATCAGAAGCAGATATGAAATCTGTTGAATATCTTTGCCCAACAGATTACAATGCCAATGGAGGAGGAAAATTCTTTGAAAAAATTAGTGCTGCAGGAGGTGGAAAAACAATCGAATTTTTAAGTACTCACCCAAGTCCAGATAAGCGTATTGAAAGTTATAATAATAAGAAAACAGAATTAGGTTGTGCAGGTACTAAGGATTATCAAAAAGAGTATGCCAACATGAAAAAATTGTTGAGTAACATCTACACTGGTGGAATTAGATTAGACGGCATTATAAAAACCAGAAAACCATAAAAAATGATCTTATATATTGACGACAACAAACATATCGATACATCTGTATTTTATGATGCGTCAATTGGATTAACAAATTCTTCAGAAAATCCACGTGCTTGGTACGTGGATTTTCCCATTATTGAACCTATAAGAGCCGATGGTTACGTCGGTTCTGTAGAAGAAGGAGGTTCTGTCAATTTTAGAAATATCACCTTTACACCTCACGGTCACGGCACACATATTGAATGTTTGGGGCACGTTACAGAGAAAGTGTATTCTGTTAATCAACTATTCAAAGATTACTTTGTAAAAGCAAAGTTGATTACCATTGCCCCAAAAAATATTTTTAATAGTGACTTTGGTCAAGAAGATTTTGTAATTATAAAACAACAACTAGAAGATGCTTTAGATTCTTCGATAGAATGCTTGATGATTCGAACTTTACCGAATTCTGAAGACAAAAAACACAGAAATTACTCGAATACTAATTTCCCCTATTTAGATAAAGAGTGTGTCGAATTCTTAGATAAAATGGGCGTTAAACATCTTGTTGTTGATTTACCTTCCGTTGATAGAGAAGTGGATAATGGTCTCTTAGATTTTCATAAAGCTTTTTGGAAAACCAATACTACTACACCACGATTTGATCGAACAATTACCGAATTTGCTTATTTCTCTGACGAAGTTCAGGACGGCGAATATCTGGTGAATATGCAAACCGCACCTATTGAAAATGACGCGACACTTTGCCGTCCTCTATTATTTTCAATATTGAGCTAATTTCGATAGTAAGTAAACTACCAAATACTTCTATTATTCAACAACCAAGATATAATTATTCTTTTTCCCTTTTCCGATAAGCACAAATTTATCATTTATCAAATCGGAAGTAGAAATTTGATATTCTTCCGTGACTTTCTCCTTATTCACTGATACTGCATTCGCCTTTAACTCGCGGCGTGCTTCACCATTCGAAGCTAAGAATCCTGTTTTAGAGGCAAGTGCATCAATCATAGAGATTCCAGCAGAAATATCTTCTTTAGTTATAATTGCTTGAGGAACACCATCAAAAACTTCCAAAAACTGAGCATTGCTTAATTTTTTTAAATCTTCGGAAGTAGATTTTCCAAATAGAATAGCGGAAGCAACAATCGCATTTTCCAACTCTTCTTTAGAATGAACAAAAGTCGTTACTTCCTCAGCTAATCGTTTTTGTAAGATTCTTAAATGAGGCGCATCTTTATGTTCAGAAATGAGAGTATCAATTACGTTTTTTTCTAAAAATGTATATATTCTAATGTATCGCTCCGCATCTTCATCAGCGGTATTTAACCAGAATTGGTAGAATTTATAGGGTGAAGTTCTATCAGCATCAAGCCAAATATTACCTCCTTCACTTTTTCCAAATTTAGTTCCATCCGCTTTCGTGATTAATGGACAAGTCATCGCAAAAGCTTTAGCATTCTCACCTCCCATTCTCCGAATCAATTCTGTTCCTGTGGTAATATTTCCCCACTGATCAGAACCTCCTAGTTGCAATAGAACGTTATTATTTTTCCATAAATGGTAAAAATCATACCCTTGAATTAACTGATACGTAAATTCCGTAAAAGACATTCCATCGCCTTCGCCCGTAAGACGCTTTTTCACAGAATCCTTTGCCATCATATAATTGACCGTGATGCGTTTTCCAATGTCTCTAGCAAAAGCAATAAAAGAGAAGTCCTTCATCCAGTCGTAGTTGTTTACTAAAACTGGGGCATTTGGAGTTGTTGCGTTAAAGTCTAAAAAACGAGAAAGTACCCGCTTGATACCAGCAACATTTTTATCCAAAGCCGCTTCATCTAATAAATTCCTGTCAGAGGATTTTCCAGAAGGATCACCTATCATACCAGTGGCTCCACCCACCAATGCATACGGTTTGTGTCCAGCTTTCTGAAGGTGAACCAACAAAATGATAGGTACCAAACTACCGATATGTAATGAATCTGCTGTTGGATCAAACCCAATATAAGCTGCTGTGGATTCGGCTAAAAGTTGTTCTTCCGTCCCGGGCATCAAGTCTTGCACCATGCCTCTCCATCTCAATTCCTCCACTAAATTTTTCGACATTCTTATTATTTGGTTAATGCTTTAAATACTTTTTCTAAACTTCTTTCTTCGAGTCGCATTGTTAAAACTAACACATTGTTCTTTTGTGCAAATTGGGCAATTTCTTTTCTTAAATCGGTTTTTGTATTGGTCTCAATAAGCCACGTATTATCAATTACGTGATGCGCATTGGTGACTGTAGGAATTTTAGACAGTTGATTTTTAGAAACAGGCTGATCAAATTCCACATAAACAACTTGTTGTTGGTCTTCATTTTGCAAATTAGCAGCAATATCATCTGCTACAATTGTTCCGTTCTTGATAATGATAACACGGTCACAAATTGCTTCTACCTCTTGCATGATGTGTGTTGAAAGCATCACCGTTTTTGACTTACCAATGTTTTTAATCAGTTCTCTAATTTCAACTAATTGATTAGGATCTAATCCAGAAGTCGGCTCGTCTAAAATCAACACTTCCGGGTCGTGAATTATTGCCTGTGCTAAACCAACACGTTGGCGATATCCTTTGGACAACATTCCGATTTTTTTATTCTGTTCGACTTGTAATCCGACCGTTTCTATCATTTCGTCTATACGACTTTTGACATTTTTTACCTTATAAATTTTCGCTACAAATTCTAAGTATTCACGCACATACATATCCAAATACAGTGGATTATGCTCAGGTAGATAACCAATTAGATTGCGTGTGTCTAATGAATCAACGTCCACATTTAAATCACACACTTTAATTTCACCAGATGATACAGGGATAAAACCTGTAATCATTTTCATTGTGGTTGATTTTCCCGCACCATTAGGTCCTAAAAAACCAACTACTTCTCCTTTATTTACCGAGAAACTAACATTGTTTACGGCTGCTTGTTCGCCATAAAACTTCGTTACATTTTTTAATACAATGGACATATCAAGTGTTTGAAAAGCAAAGATAGGAAAAGTAAAACTATTTTTTATTGATTATCAATTCTGTATGTATTAAAAAAGTGCTATTTAAACCTCAATATGCACATACAACACTACCTTCTGTCAATAGAATGCAACAAAAAACCATCTGCAATTTCTCACAGATGGTTTAAACAACAAACGATTTTGTTATTCTTGAATTTCTAATGCATCAAGTACATTTTTCTTTCCAAGAATGTCTTTGATTTTTTTCTCCAATTCATCCATCAGTTCTTTGTTGTCTTTGATCAGTTGCTTAACGGCATCTCTACCTTGCCCAAGTTTTGTTTCATCATATGAAAACCAAGAGCCACTTTTCTTAATAATATTCATTTCTACAGCCAAATCCAGAATTTCGCCAACTTTGGATATTCCTTCGCCATACATGATATCAAACTCTGCTCTTTTAAATGGAGGTGCCACTTTGTTTTTAACCACCTTCACTTTAATGTTATTACCAATTACTTCATCTCCATCCTTAATTTGAGAGGATCTTCTAATATCAATTCGAATAGAAGAATAGAATTTAAGGGCATTTCCACCTGTCGTTGTTTCCGGATTCCCGAACATCACGCCAATTTTATCACGTAACTGATTAATAAAAATACACGTACAGCCCGCCTTTGAAATTGACCCTGTTAATTTTCGAAGTGCTTTAGACATCAAACGTGCGTGAAGTCCCATTTGAGAATCACCCATTTCACCTTCAATTTCCGCTTTTGGCGTCAATGCTGCAACTGAGTCGATAACGACTAAGTCAACCGCTCCTGAACGAATAATATTATCCGCAATTTCTAATGCTTGCTCACCATTGTCAGGTTGTGAAATCAATAAGTCTTTTACATTAACACCTAACTTTTGCGCATAAAATTGATCAAATGCGTGTTCAGCATCAATAAAAGCGGCAATACCACCTTGCTTTTGACATTCTGCGATAGCATGTATCGCTAAGGTTGTTTTACCAGAAGATTCTGGTCCATATATTTCTACAATTCGTCCTTTTGGATAACCGTTTACTCCTAACGCAAGGTCTAAGGTTAAAGAGCCTGAAGGAATTACTTCCATTTCTTCTATCGGAGCATCACCTAAACGCATAATAGTTCCTTTACCATATGCTTTATCTAGTTTCTCCATTGTAAGCTGTAATGCTTTTAATTTTTCTACGTTTACTTCTTTCGTTGCCATAATCGTTTATTGTTTGTTTATAGTGCAAAATTATACACATAGAACGTAATCTATTTACGTTCTACTTATTATTTTTATAAATGTCTAAAATTTCTTGTGCGTGATTTTTTGTATTTGGTTTACGAATGATTTCAATAATCTCATTTTTCTCATTCATCACAAATGTCGTACGATGAATACCATCATACGTTTTTCCCATGAATTTTTTCTGTCCATATACACCGAATAAATCAATGATTTTTCTCTCAGGATCAGAAACAATATCAAAATTAAGTTCTTTTTTTGAATGAAAACGCTCGTGAGAGCTGACACTATCGGCACTAATACCAATGACGGTTATTCCTTCACGTTCTAATGCTTGCTCACCATCGCGAATACTACATGCTTGTGCAGTACATCCAGGAGTGGAATCTTTAGGGTAAAAATAAATAACGTATTTTTTTCCTACTAAATTAGTCGTGTCAATTTCCTTTCCAAATTGATTTAGTCCTTTAAATAATGGCGCTTTTTCGCCGAGAGATAAATGAAACATTTGTTGCTTTTTTTATCAAATGTACAAATATTTTCTGTTATTCCAAAAAAATAATCAAAAAAATGACGAATTAATAATCAAAAGCGCTTTGCTAAGTAAAGTATTTACTTAAAAAAAGATTAAATTTTTAAAATTATCGTAATAGATGGAAAAAACCATGTCCTTCAAAAACCTCATCTTTCAAATCGGTCATTTTATACTTATAAAAGTACACACCATCAGTGGCGTTATCACCGTCCCATCTGTCAGTTGGCAACTCCAACTTCATCATTAAATCACCCCAACGGTTGAAAATCTCCACATAATATGTCTTAGCGTTTTCAACATCGATAAAGTACAAATCGTTCTTACCATCGTTATTGGGTGTAAATACATTAGGAGTCACTATTTTAATCTCAGGGAAAGCAATCACGGTAATTGTTAATTTAGCCGTGTCGGCACATAAATTATTATCAGCAACGAGTACGACTTCATATTCTCCAGCGGAAGTGTAGCTTATACTAATACTTGCATCACTAGACAAATTCGTTTGACCATTTCCAAAATCCCACGAGTAATTAGTGGCATTAGAAGACATGTTAGTAAAGATCAAATCCAACGGTTCAAATCCTGCTGTGGCCGATGACTGTATAGCCGCATTTGGTAAAGGCAAAACAGTTACCGTAATTGTCTTTGTATCAGAACAACCATTTGCACTAGTCGTAGTCACTGAATAAGTAGTTGTTGAAGAAGGCGACGCTACGACGTTTGCATCGGTTGTGGAGCTTAAATTACTACTTGGACTCCACGTGTAATTATCAGAACCACTAACAGTAAGTGAAGTTGATTCTCCTTTGCAAATAGAAACACTTGGGCTCACATTTATTGTTGGAGAAAGTAATTTCGCATCATTTTGAAATGATAAACTTGATGAAGAAGAACATGCGCCAGAAGAAGCAATGACTGTATAGTTCGTTCCATCGGTCATTCCACTAATAGTTCCTCCTACTCCGACCGTTGGTGTGGTAGGTGTAAAAGTATACGTTAAAGTAGCATCATAATTTGAAATAGCACTCACACCAGCCTCTGAACAACTAGCAGGAGTCGTGACTATTGTAGGCACACTTGGAATCACCAACTGACTGTTTATTGTAAACGAACTACTCGGTGCGGAGGAACATCCTCCACTAGCAGCCGTTACCGTATAACTTTGACCATCTGTCCCTCCTGAAATAACTCCTCCTGCACCAATTGTTGGTCCTAACGGAGTGAATGTATAGGTGTGACTATTGTCATAATTAGAGATAGTATGTGTAGCTGCTGCCGTGCAAGTTGCAGCTGTAGTAGTTATCGTTGGTTGGGCAACAGATGACACAGTGTTCATTGTCACATCAGAAGAATTATCAGATGTACAACCAATACTATTCGTTACCGACCAAGAATACGTAATTCCTTGCGTTAAACCTGAGATTGTATAAGTAGTCCCTGTACCTGTAATCGTAGATTGATCGGGATTTTGTGTAATCGTCCATTGACCTGTTGCAGGAAGTCCATCAAGCGTAACAGCTCCTGTTGGTGAACTACAAGTTGTCTGCGTGACAGATGAAATGACTGGAGCAGTAATATCCACTTCGATTATTTCAATAACAACACGTCCATTTTTTCCGGAAGCATTTGTTTGACCACCAACACCATATTGACCTCTATTATATTCAAAATTTTGATTTCCCGCTTGTCCATTGGTTGCATTTCCAGATGTTGATGAAGCATTTGTCATAGTACCCACAAAAGATGATCCACCACCACCGCCTCCGCCTTGGTTTTTATCACAAGCACCACCACCGCCACCGTAATAACCGCCGCCACCGCCGCCGCCTTCTCTTTTATTACTACTCGAGTTTTGGCTTCCACCATTACCTCCTTGAAATAACATACCTGATGAAGGAGCAGTACCTTGTCCAGAGCCCCCGGCTCCACCGCCAACTTGAGTACCTCCTTTTCCACCTCTACTACCATTTGTTGTTACCGAATGATATCCATCTGTTCCAATCAAACCTCCTCCAGCACCACCATATCCGCCTCGATCTCCACTACCGGACGTTTCACCACCGCCACCGCCACCACCGGCTGTGCCTAATTCTGTCAACATTCTTTTAATTGCTGAGCGTCCACCGCCATTTCCCGTATAGTTCGAGCCGTTAGAAGAAAGAATACTTCCTCCACCAACTCCACCACCACCATAAGGTGATGCAGAAGCTGGAAATGTTCCACCTGCTCCAACGATAACGGTCAAGCTTTCATTTGGTGTCACGACAATTTCTCCTGTCGTATAACCGCCTCCGCCTCCAAGAGTCGTATATTGTTTAATAGCATCACCGCCACCGCCACCTGCACCCCAAATATGTACTCTTATTTTTGTTGCACAGGGTGGAACGACATACGATTGATCTGCTCCTGTATAATCGAATATAGCAACTGCAACCGTAACATTCCCAAGCATTGTTTTGGTACAACTAGTCGACTGAACAGCTTCTACCGTATAGATACCAGCACTTTGATTTCCAAACGAAATTGGTCCTCCAGTACCCGCAATTGGTGACCCTACATTTACTCCATTTTTCTTAAGTTGATACGATACTCCCACATCTGAACTACTCAAACCAACTGAGGCATTCGGCATATCTGGATCACCACCAGTAACAGTATAGGCGGTCATTCCACTAGGATTACTTATTAACAAAGTATAATCTTCAATTTGTCCATAAGAGACAGAAGAACAAGGGCCTGAGTCGTAGCTACTAAAGTTTTTAATGATGCGCATTCTAACGGATGGTGCTACATCACACGATGGAACAACGATACTTTTAGTCACTGTTTTGCTATCTGTTCCATTCGAATTAATAATCGTTCCTACATCAATACTTTCTCCTGCATCAAAGAAATCGCCATCTCCATTCCAGTCGATATAAGCCCTAAAATAACACGTATTATTACCTGAAGTATTTCCTTTTAAAGTTAACGTATAACTCGTACCTGCTGTGACATTTCCCGTTATAGCAGAAAAATCTTGAAAACCAGGTGTGCCAGAACTTGCCGTCGAATTATTTATTCCTGCAAAATCAACCAATGTGATCGGTTCCACCGTATTTGTAACGCTCACAGGACAGTACGTTTGACTGTAAACGAAAGAAGTAAATGAAATAAAAAGAAGGGTAAGTATATTTGTATTTTTCATAAAAAGCGTAGAAAAGTAATTGTGATTTATCATTTTAATAGTTAGGTTTTTTCATTATAATCCTATTCCAAACATAAATAAAAAAACTGATATTTAATCAATCAAAAATAACGAATGAGCAAATCAAGTCATTATTCGAATAATCGGTACAGATTGAAGAGAATAAAAAAAGTCAAAATAGTCTACGTTTTAAAAAAACGTATTATAAGCAATTAAACCATTGAGCACTTACGATTTTAATCGACTAATTTTTTCAAATTCATCAATAATATCTTTATGGTCGATAGCCCATACCAAAAGGCTGTTGTTTGAGGATGGAAGATCTAATTTTTTACATATCCTAGAGCGATAATTTTCAATTGACTTAGGAGTGACAAATAGTAAATTCGAAATTTCTTTACTAGAATATTTTTCACTTACTAGAAACAATGTTTTTAACTCTGTGTCCGAAAGTGTTCTTAACTGGTCAAGAAGAATACTATGATTTTTTTTCTTTGAATGTATTTCTTTAATAAAACGCAGTGAATGAGCTATATAACTTTCACCATTCAGAATAGTCTCAATACACTCCTTTAGCTCCTCAGCGGTATTTTCTTTCACTAAAAAGCCAACCACATCGTACTCTAGCGCTTTTCTTAGGATTTCGCTGTCATTATAAATAGTTAGCATAATAACACGCGTAAGAATACCTCTGTCTTTTAGTTCTTTACAAACTTCCAAGCCATTCTTCTCAGGCATATCAATATCTAAAATGGCAATGTCAAAATGTTCAGATGTTAGTTTGTCAAGTGCCTTTTTCCCATTTTTTACATCACAGATATAGGCATCTGGAAAATCATTCCTTAAGAAGGAAACAACCCCATTCCTGAAAATTGGGTGATCATCAGCCGCTAAGATTTTAATTTTCATGAATGCTATTCCATTTATTCAAAAATAACCTAAAAAATCAACTTGTAAAAATATAAAGGATGTTATTTTTTAATCTGTAAATAGAATCCTTTTTGAGCATCCAATTCATATACTAATTTTCCTTTTATTTTCTCCGTTCTTTCTTCAATTGTCTGCAATCCAATACCCTTTGTTTTATTGAGTCGGGAATTGTCATTAGAAACTGTTCCATTGTCTTTATATTCAAAAACAATCTGCTTATCCTCCTTATGCAGACTTACCTTGATCGCTTTAGCATTCGTGTGCTTCAGTGTATTGTTGATACACTCTTGTAAAATTCTATACAAGTGATTTTTTTCTTCTAACGTTAAAGCATCTTCAACATTTCCCAACGAATGACTAATAATTAGTCCCGTACTATTTCCTACATCATTTAATAAAGCAATTATAGATCTTTGCAGCCCGATTTTTTCAAGGTGAGACGGATGAAGTTCATGTGAAATAGAACGCATTTTATCGACAACAACTCCTAAATCTTCCTCAACGTCGGCTAGGTATAAATGATTTCCTTTTTTTATCGCGTTTACTTTTGATTTCAATATAGACAGATATTGTCCAACATCGTCATGTAAGTCTCTTGAAATACGCAACCTTTCGGAATCTATGGATTCAATCAACTGTTGTGCGTAAGCTGCTTTTTGCTTTTTCTTTAATCGTTCTTGTCGAATATAGACAAACACACTAATGAAAACAACACTAAAAATTCCAAAAAGGATAATGAATATATTTCTTGTTTCTCTTAATTGACTTTCCGCTTTCAAAACCGTTTTATCTTTTTCTAACATAGCATTCAGCGCTTTTTCTTTTTGCAACTCTACTTCCTTTTGCTCAATATCAAAATTCAATTGGAGTTTTGCAATTTGTTCAAGGCTTGCCTTTTCCGCAATACTATCCTTTATAGAACTGTAAAGTTTATAAAACACTAGCGAAGATTTATAATCTCCCTTCGCATTATAAATCTCTGACTTAATCCTATAAGCCTCTGATTCATCATTTGTTAAATCAATATCGTTCAATATCCTCAGGACGTTGTTCACTTCAATAAGTGCTTGGTTATAATTCTTTTTTTGGAAATAAGCCGTTGACTTTAACAAAAGAGATTTTGCTACTTTCTTTTTATCTGGATCCTTACTCAAATAATGAATAGATGAATCTGCTAGTTGTAATGCTACATCTGTTTTATTGTAAAGGAGATAAGATTTGCTCAGATTATAGTATGATGCGGCAATTTGATTTGAATAGCCCATACTTATTGCTTTTTTCAAAGTAAGGGTGTAATAATCAATCGATTTTCTGTAGTTTTTTTGTTCGTTATAAATTATTCCAATATTATTTAAAAGATAAAATTCTAAAATAGGATTGTTGAATTTGTCCGCATATTGTAATCCTCTTTTTAAATCCTTTAAACCACTTTCATATTGTTGATGATTAATTTTAGATAAACCTATATTATTCAATACCATAGCGATTAAATACGGATCTCCCTTCTTTTCGGCAGCTTTTAGTGCATTTAAGAAGTAATAGATACTCTTTTCGAAGTTAGATTTATCTTCATAAATAAAACCTAAGGTGTTATTACAAAGAATGATATTTTCATAATCACTCGATTGATTAATCTCATCTAAAATAGTAACCAGTTTTTCCTCTGCAGCCTTTGAATTGACTTGTTGTGAGAGTATTGCTTTCTTTATTTCACTGGAATAATAAATACTATTATCCTTTATGGAAAGAGCAATTTTTTGAGAGTTATTATAATATTCCGTTGCTTTATTCGAATTTCCAGAATAAAAATAAAAATCGCCTAATCTATTCCATAACAAAGCTTTTCTTCTAGCATTGCTCTGTATAAGTGGTTCTATTTTTTTGATAGCGGCAAATACGTTGGTAGAATCCAAATAAGTACTTCGCTTTATGAGTGCTAAGGTTTGTTCAAACAATACAGAATCACTTTCTTTTTGTTGAGATAATCCCGAAAAAGAACTGAAAATAAGAAGTGTGAACAGTATTTTATAAACTATTCTAATCATAGCTTGGTGACGGTAAAAATGAATAAAAACGTTGTTAAAGTACTCAATACTTCGCTAAAAACTTCACGCAGAAATCTTCCCAAAAGCTAGTAACCGCT
>JBEBRN010000020.1:0-40525 GCA_040394775.1 Taishania pollutisoli | reverse complement strand
ATGTTACTGGAAATGTAAACGGGTATTCAGGAACTGATAAATTTAAACAAAGAACGTTAGCTGTCGGAGATACAGTGTTAAGATTCAGTGCATTTGACACGATTAATTATAACGGTCAAACTTATACTACTAATTCTGAAGGCGTTCAATATGATAACACGGGTTATAAATGGATTCCTGGAGGAACGGTTAAAATGGGAGCTAATTATATTTTAGGCAAATTCTCCAATATCTTCATGAATCTTGGCTATTTATCACGTACACCGATGTTTTCAAATGTGGTGGATAATACGTACAATAATTTCTTTGCAGAGGTAAATAATGAAATCATTCAAGCGATTGAAGTAGGATATAACTTTAAGTCCAAGAAATTAGCATTTTCTGTAAATGCGTACTTTACAAATTGGAAAAACAAGCCCTTTCCAAATGGTTTAGCAATTCCTAATCCGAATGATCCTATGGAAACTATTCGTGTGAATATTCAAGGTATGGATGCTGTTCACATGGGAGTTGAAGTAGATGGAGTTTGGAAAATAATCAAGCAATTAAGTATAGAGACTGCGGTTTCTTTGGGAGATTGGAGATGGAATTCAAGTAAAACGGTCGAACTGCCAGCGTATAATAAAGTAGTTAGTTTTGATGCTAAAGGTGTTCACGTTGGTGATGCCCCACAAACGATGATTATGGCTGGTATTCGAGTTGATCCAATCAAACATTTGTATTTCAAATTCCAATACCAGTATTTTGATCGACTTTACTCTGATTTTAATCCTTTTATCTTGAAGGGAGCAAATGCAGGAAGAGATTCATGGAAAACACCAAGTTATGGGTTGTTTAACATTTATGCAGGATACAAATATATTATTAAGAAACAATACGCTTTAAATTTCAATGGTAGCATCATAAACACCATTGGTACAAAATATATGTCAGATGCTATTTTATCTAGCACATACGGAACTGGCTTTGATATTAACTCTGTTGGAGTTATGTATGGTCCTGGATTGAAGTTTAATGTAGGAATAGGTTTAGAATTTTAATTAAAACAATAAATATGAAAAAGAAGATTTTTACTCTCTTTATCGGTTTAACAACTTCATTGTTGGCAGTTGCTCAAGCGACGCTACCGACATCTTGTGACTTTACAGGATCGCAACTTCCAGCAAATGGTTGGACAGCAAGTGCAGCAGCTTATTATACTGCCTCAGGAAATCCAGCACCCGCATTAAAGATTGATGGCACTGGAAAAAATTTAATTATAAACGTTGCGAGTTCACCAGGCGTAATGACATTCGACCTGATGGGGAATAGCTTTAGTGGTGCAGGATCATTTGAAGTACAAGAATCTGTTGATGGAGCGGCTTATTCGACAAATAAAGTATATGATATATCGAATATGCCAACAACGGCTTATACTAGTCAATCAGTAACATTATCCGCTGCGACTCGCTATATTAAATTTATTTATATTCAAAAAACGGTTGGAAATATTGGACTTGATAATATTGTTGTAAACGCAGCAGCAGTTACCAATCAACAAATGGAAGTGAATGTTTCAGGAAGCGCTGTTTCGAACAACTCCACCGAATCCACAGGTGCGAATGTAGGTTCCTCTTCTGTGATTCCATTTAAGATTAAAAATACAGGTTCAGCAGATCCTTTAACAGTAAGCACAATAACAATTTCAGGTACTGACGCAAGTGACTTTTCATTGGATGTTACACCTACTTTCCCTTTAACTATTGCAGGTTTAGGGGAAGAGAATATTGGAATTAAATTTACTCCAAGTGCTGCTGGTACAAGAACGGCGGTTGTAACTATTACTTCCAATGATTTGGATTTTCCAACATTTACACTTAACGTAATTGGATATGGTGATAATTTAGCAACAGAACCAGTTTCTCAACCAACAGCATTGACTTTCTCAAATGTTAAAACCTATCGTATTATTGGTACTTTCACATCATCTCCAAATACAGACGGTTATTTAATTCTTAGAAAAAAAGGTACTGCTATCACAGAAGTTCCAGTAGATGGAGTGTCTTATCTTCCAGGTGATATGATTGGTGGTGCTAAAGTAGTTCAATCTTCTGCTAGTACTACTTTTGTACCGAATGACATCATAGCAAGTTCTGATTACCACTTCTCAGTTTTTGCCTATAATGGTGCTAGTACAGGAATTAATTATTTAACAACAAGCCCTTTAACTGGAAATCAATTAACTCCTGTTAATATGATTCCAGCTGGTGAATATGATAATATTGTTACTACTGCCACAACGCTATTAGATGATTTACATGGATTAATAGCACCACATTTTCAAAACTATTACAGTGATTATGCTATAAAATTGGTCGATAATTTCTACGCTAGAGATACTATTGGAGGGAAAAAGGTTGTAACTGGTGCTTATTTAGGTAAAAACTACATTTATACCTATCCATTTAATTTTACAACTGTCGGTATGTCTCGTGAGCATACGTATGCCAATTCATGGTTTCCAATAGATAATCAAAATGCGAATTTCTATAGCGATTATCACAACTTATTTTTAGTGAATCAAAATGATGCGAATGCAATTCGTGGTAATTATCCACTAGGAATAGTTGTGAGTGATACTATTCAAAACAATAGTGGTTGCTATGTTGGAAAAAATAACCTAGGACAATGGGTTTATGAACCAAGAGATGAACAAAAAGGAACAGCTGCAAGAGCAATGTTCTACATGTCTACACGTTATACTGAAAATGGAACATCTTGGAAATTACCAGCAACCATTTCATCTACTATTACGTACGGACAAGATCAAGCAGTGTTGAAACAGTGGAATACACAATTCCCTCCAAAGAGTTTTGAAATAACACGTAATGATTTTATCGATTCTTTACAAAAGAATAGAAATCCATATATCGACCATCCTGAGTATGCTTGCTATGTTGATTTTTCTAATATGACACATATAATTAATGGATGTACTGTTTCTGTTTCTCCAGAACAACTTTTAGAAGCATTTGTAGTTTATCCAAATCCAACAAATGCAACAGTAACTTTCACTGTAGATGGAGCGAATCTAATTGAATACAGAATGTTTGATGTTAAAGGAAACATGGTGAAAAAGGAGTTCTTAAATAATGCGAAAGCAAAAGAAATCAATGTTTCATCATTGGATAGTGGTATCTACATCCTAACTGTAACAACAGAACAAGGAGATATTTCTAAAAAGATTATTGTTGAGTAATAATTATCTCAATTCTTTCAAAAACAAAAGGTCGTCCAATGGACGACCTTTTGTTTTTGAAATACTGAAAATAAATTTTGTATTATTTAGTTTGGTGTAACATAAGCACTGCGTTTTGGATCAAAGTACCATTCTCTATCTAAATTTTGAGTTCCTGAAATTTTTGATTTAGGTCCAAACCAATCATTGCTAATTTCTGATGAATTTTCTAATTTACCATTAAAAATTTTGATGTCTTTTGCAAAAGAGAACATTCCTTCATCCTGAATTTTATAGACATAAGCCTTTTCTTTTTTCGACCCTACATATTCATAGGATATCATTTTAAACACTTTATCCATGATACCATCTGAAATAGCATAGAAGTTCTTAAATTCTGTGTCTTTAATGCGATATGTAATAACAGGTGTGCTGTATGATTCTGAAAATAAGTATTCAAAATCGACCTCTAGCTCACGCATTGCACTTGATGGGATAGGAATAGGAATCGATAATTGATTAGTTGCTCCGTCATATACTATGATATAATTGTAACTACCAATGTAACCGTTACGCTTAAGTATTTCTTTCGTTTTTAAATTTTCGCTTTGTTGTGTTGCAAATGCTAAACGATTGATTGTGATAATAGCATCCGACTGATTGTCGTTATTCAAGTATGCTTGATGTATTTGAATACTAAATTTTTCATTTGCAGGAATACCTAATTTTAGCATTGCCTGTTTTTTTACACGCTCATCCAACGGTAGATTTTTATCATCTACCTCATTGCTAAATTGTGGCTCATTTGTTTTCTCCACTTCTTTAGGAGGTTCATTTTTACATGCTGGAAGAATGAATAAACTAAGCGCTAAGATTATTACGGTATATTTCATAGAGCAAATATATGAAAAGTGTTTACGGTAAAAATTTCTATATTTGAATTTAATTTCAAAATCATTTTATGAAACAACTATTTTTCTTCCTTTTTATTTCATTTGTTTTTATTACAAATGCTCAAATTGATTATACTTTAAAGATGAGTAATCCTCAATCTCACTATTTTGAAGTCGAAATGGACATCAAAAATATCAAAGGAAAAGAGATAGAAATTAAAATGCCTGTTTGGGCACCCGGATCGTATTTAGTACGAGATTTTTCTAAAAACGTTAATCAAGTGAAGGCATTTGATGCGAATGGGAAAAGCCTAGATGTTCATAAAACAAAGAAAAATGCCTGGATGATTTCCAATGGTAAAGCCAAAAATATCACTGTTAAATACGAAGTGTATGCGTTTGAGTTGTCAGTAAGAACTTCATTTTTAGATGCGTCACATGGTTTTGTAAGCGGAACAGGTGTTTTTATGTATGCAGAAAATTTCAGAAACCAAGCAGGTAAATTGACAGTTGTTCCTCATGCTTCATTTACAAAGATATCAACATCCTTAGAACAAAAAGGAGAAGGAGTTATTTCTGATGGACCGCAAGTATTTAGCTATACTAACTATGATGAATTAGTCGATTCACCTCTTGAAATAGGTAATCAAACTGTTTTTGAATTTACTTCAAGTGGATGTAAACATGTTGTAGCCGTTTATGGCGATGGAAATTATGAAATCGATAAATTAAAAACGGACATGGCGAAAATTACCGATGCTGCGACGACAATTTATGGTGAAAACCCTAATAAACGCTATGTTTTCATTATTCATAATGTGACAGATGCACAGGGTGGATTGGAACATAAAAGCTCTACTACGTTGAGTGTGAATCGTTTCACATATTCTCCCGATAGATATACACGCTTTTTAACCTTAGTCGCACATGAGTATTTTCATTTATGGAATGTTAAACGATTAAGAGCTAAGGAATTAGGACCATTCAATTACGATGAAGAAGTTTATACCCCTTTGTTATATGTGATGGAAGGATTTACCTCCTTTTACGAAGATCAAATCGTTTATAAAGCTGGTTTTATAACAGAAGGTGAATATTTAGGAACGATTCAAGGCTCCGTCAATTATTATGCTGGAAACATTGGTTCTAGTGTGCAATCTCTTGCTGATGCTAGTTTTGACGCTTGGATAAAAGCTTACAAACCGAATGAAAACTCTGGTAATACAACAGTTTCTTATTACTCTGGAGGTGGTATGATTGCTTCATTGATGGATGCTCTTATAATTGCAAAGTTTAATGGTGAAAAGATGCTCGACGATTTTATGCGTTCACTTTATCAGAAATACTACTTATCAAAAGACATCGGCTTTACCAATTCAGAGTTTGAAAATGATTTTTCTAAATTCATGGGTGAAGATATGAATTGGTTTTTCTCAAAGCATGTTAGAGGAACAGATTTACCAGATTTTAATAAAATTTTTGGGGCAATTGGAATTGTAGTAGAAGATGGTGCAAAATCGCAGAAAAGTATTGGTGTTTCAGTAGATGCATCTGGCATGATTAAATACATAAGAACGGGTTCTGCTGCCGAGAAATATGGGCTAAGTGTAAATGATGAGATTTTATCAATTAATGGTGTTAGAGTAGGAGGAGAGCAAGTTTCAGAAATGGTAGATAAATTTTTATTAGGTGATAAAATCAAACTTCTCATCTCTAGGGACAATGTCATTATGGAAATGGATCTGACCATTGAATTATATCTAAAACCATATTTTCGATTTACACTACCTAAGAATACCCAAAGTAATAGTATGTTAAAAGCATTTTTTAGAGTACAATAAAAAAGACAATTTATTCTTTTAAATACAAAATTGTAGAATTCAAAAATAACATGATTAAGCTATTGTAAATCAGATTATAACGAATGGGATTTAAGAAGATAACGATTCTTTAAAAAGAAAGAAAAGTATATTTTTAGTTTCGTGAATTTTAGTACTGAGCCATGGAGTTTTAATGGCTTATCAAATTATTTTCATTTATAATTTTGTTAAGTAATAAATTGTTGTAAATTTGCCTATATATTTTTTAAGTAACTTAATTTATATGAAGTTAATAACAACTACAATCTGTTTATTTACGTTTTTATTTGCCTTTTCACAAGCATCTTACTTTAATAGCCAGAATAATTGGTCTAGGAATAAGAAAGAAATCGTGATGAACCTTGGTGTAACTCAGTTTTTGGGAGACTTAGGAGGAGGTAAAGGCGCTGGAAAGGACTACTCTTTAGCTGACTTAAACCTTGCATCTACAAACATAAATATGGGTATTGGGTTTAGATATAGATTTCACCGTTTCTTTGCTACAACTACCATGTTGAACTTTGGATTGATAAAAGGGGATGATGCTTTGTCAAAAGAACCAATCCGTAATGCTAGAAATTTAAGTTTTAGATCGCCATTTTTAAATTTAAGTCAACGTTTTGAATGGATCATTTATGCAAATGAGAAGATTGGAAGTCGTTATGGTATGAAAGGTGGTGCTAAAAATCATAATTTTCAATTATATGTTTTTGGAGGTATTGGTTTAGCTTGGTTTAATCCTCAAGCTAAGTATCAAGGAAAATGGACGAACCTTAGACCGTTAAAAACGGAAGGGCAAGGAATGGAAAATGGACCTAAGAACTATTTACCTATAACAGCTACAATTCCTGCAGGTATTGGATTTAAATTTGGTATAGCCAAAATGTGGACTTTAGGATTAGAAGCAATGTACTTGAAGACATTCTCTGATTATATTGATGATGTAAGTGGTAATTATTATGACCCTGCTATTTTAAATCAAAGAGTAGGTGCTTCATCTGCTTATCTAAGTAATCCATCTAATACACCAAGTTTATTTAATCCTGGTTCACAAAGAGGAGATAAAGATAAAGACGCCGTTTTATATTTAAACATTATTGCGACTAAAAACATTACGTATAAAAATTATTCTTCTAATTTGAAAATTAAAAAATACAAATACAAAAGAACTAAGTTTTAATAATAACCTTTTTATAAATCTAAAGCGAGAAATTAATCTCGCTTTTTTTTTAAACAAAAATAAATGTATAAAATAATTCGCTTCTTTTTCTTCTTAATCGACCCTGAAAAGATACATCACTTAACGGCTAAGTTATTGAAAATCACGTTAAAAACTCCTGTAGTAAGTTATTTTTGGAAAAAAGCATTTGTTTTTGAATCGAGCGAATTAGAGCGAGAAGTATTGGGATTGAAGTTTAAAAATCCAGTTGGTTTAGGAGCTGGATTTGATAAAGATGCAACCATGTTTAATGAACTAGCTGCTTGTGGTTTTGGTTTTGTTGAAATTGGTACTTTGACACCATTAGCACAAGATGGAAACCCTAAAAAACGATTATTTCGCCTAAAAAAAGATAAGGCTCTTATTAATAGAATGGGGTTTAACAATAAGGGAGCCGCTGATGCTGTTAAGCGATTAAAGAAGCGAAATAGTAATGTTATAATCGGTGGGAATATTGGTAAAAATAAAATTACCCCAAATGAGGAAGCTACTTCTGATTACATTAAATGTTTGAATACTTTATATCCTTATGTTGATTATTTTGTGGTAAATGTTTCCTCTCCAAATACCCCCAATCTTCGTGAGTTACAAGAAAAAGAACCGTTGAAACAATTGTTAGTAACGCTTGTAGAAGAAAGAGTTCAATTCAGTACCAAAAAACCAATCTTACTTAAAATAGCTCCAGATTTAACCAACTCACAATTGGATGATATTATTGAGATAGTAGTAGAATCTAAGATTGATGGATTGATCGCAACAAATACAACGATTTCTAGAGAAGGATTAGTAACACCAGAACTTGAAGTAAATGAAATTGGAGCAGGAGGTTTGTCTGGAAAACCATTAACCAATCGTTCGACAGAAGTTATACGATACATTTCCGAAAAGTCGAATAGAGCATTTCCAATAATTGGAGTGGGTGGAATTTCCTCTCCTCAAGATGCAATTGATAAATTAAACGCTGGCGCTTCATTGATTCAAATTTATACTGGCTTTATTTATGAAGGTCCAGGGTTGATAAAAAGAATTAACAAGCGTATATTAGCAGAAAAATAGGAACGAATGGACGCTATTAAAATAACAGAATGCCCCAGAGATGCTATGCAAGGGATTCACAATTTTATCCCGACTGAAGCCAAAATTAGATACCAAAATGTTTTACTACAATGTGGATTTGATATTTTAGATAGTGGTAGTTTTGTTTCTCCTAAAGCAATCCCTCAAATGCGTGACACAGCCAAGGTATTTGATGGATTAGAATTATCAAATACCAAAACAAAACTTTTAGCAATCGTACCGAATGAAAGAGGTGCGAAAGATGCACTAGAGTTTGAACAAGTAAGTTATTTAGGATATCCTTTTTCAATTTCAGAGACTTTTCAATTGAGAAATACAAATGCAACCATTGAAGAATCATGGAAAAGAATTTCAAAGATTGCAGAAATGACAGCACAAAAAGGAAAGAAATTACTCGTCTATCTCTCGATGGGATTTGGAAACCCGTATGGTGATGTATGGAATGCAGAAGTTGTTAATAAATGGGCTTCCCGATTATATAATGAGCTTGATGTCAGAAACTTAGCCTTGTCAGATACGGTTGGAGTTGCTACGCCTAGCTTGGTTACAGAATTATTTAAAGAAATTATTCCTTCGTTACCCAATGTTGAGTTTGGAGCACACTTACATGTAGCACCCCAGAATGCAGAGAATATTATTCAAGCAGCTTATGAAGGTGGTTGTAGAAGATTTGATGGTGCTATCAAAGGATATGGAGGTTGTCCAATGGCAGAAGATGAATTGATCGGAAATATGCCAACAGAACAATTAATCTATTGGTTAGATAAAAATAAAATTCATCATGGTGTAGATAACATTATGTTTGAAAAGGCGTTAGAATTAAGTGCATCTATTTTCCCAGCTCATTAAGTTATGAAAAAATACAGTACAATTATTTTACTTTTTAGTCTTCTAGTTTTCTTTTCTTGTAAGAATGATTCAGATGACCTTGAAGACCCAACGAATTCTTCTAACTCAACTCATTCTGGTTCAGAAAACAAGCTAGATAAACCTAAAGAGTATGAAGAAGAGGTAGAAGTAATCTTTCAAGAGAACAAAGAAAATACATCTGTTGAGAATAAATTATTACAAGCCGTTAATCTGTGTAATCCCACGCAGAAAGACATGAAGAATTATCTTTCGCCTGCATGTGATTCAAAATTCTTCAAAGTACTACCGTTAATAAGTACAAAAACGATAGAAGATAATTTCTTAGTCGTTTGTCGTTCTGGTGTACAGGGATTTCCATTAAGAAGAATTCTTATTTTCACTAAGGAAAATGAACAATACACCACTACCAACACATTCATGGCTGATTTAATTGGTATGGAAACATCTAAAGTATCCGAATATAAAGATTTGATTTTACAATTCATGGATACCGATGAAAATCGTTTTGAATGTCGCTATAAGTGGAGAGAAGGACGTTACGCCTACGACAAAGTCATGAAAATCAATGGGAATAAAATAATGCCTCAATATTTAGACTCTATGAAAGTAGTGATTGGTGGCGAAATCAATCGATTAAAATTGTCCTATTAAATCACTTAAATAAGCTTGCCTTTAAACTGACTTTTCCTACGGTGATTTTTGATTTACTAAAAGCAACATTTAAACGGTCAATAATTATTTTTGCCGATTCTCTATCTAGATATTCTCCACACTTAACGTTTAATTCGTCCTGTAATTTAAATAGAATGGATGCTGAACGATACGCACTTAGGATTTGATTATACGTTAAATTATATTTCAGCTGGACTTCTTTTATCTTACTATTTTGAATGTCAAATTGCGTCTTAACTGGGTCGGTATAAGAATTTACTTCTAAAGAAATAATTCGGTCTACAAAAACATTTACCTCGCTAGTTCTAAGTCTTTTAAAAGTAGAATCTTCTTTCGATATAGGGTAGGAATCTAGTTCTTTTTGCTCCGCATTATAAACCGTTTTTACGCCATTCCACTTACCTAAGCCATTTCCTCTAACAATGATGTTGAATTCCTTTTTCTTATCTAAAAGCTGTTCGAAAAATACACGAATGCTTAAACTATCTTCATCTGTTAGTAGTGGTTTATTTAATTGCCAACTATTTGATTCAAATACATCGTTAAATCGTAATTGAATTCGAGCGTTGTAATCAGGATCTACTTGAGTGACATTGATGTGCAACATTACTTCGTCCGCTTGATCGGAAGTTATAGTGTAAGGAATCGCAATTAATCGTACTTCAAAAATACTAGAATCATTAGAAGGAGGAAATTTCAAATCTTGTGTTAACATATCAAAAGTGGTAGAATCCTCAAAAGTATAAAGACCTTCGCTGGTAGTAAATGGTACCCAATTACGGCCAAATACTTCAATACAATAATTCATTTTTTGATCAAGGCCATTTCTAATCTCTATAATTTCTACCTTTTCTTTTTCTAAGTCTTTTATTTTTTTAATCGTAGCATTGAGTTGTTCATTCTTGAGAATATATTGATTTTGCTTCTCTTTTCGATTTTTCTTATCGTAGTACGTGTTATCAATTTCTTCGTTCTTTTGTTTTCTACCGTTTTGTTTAGTATGGATAACGAAGCTACTTATATTGGCAATTTCTTGTTCTAGGGCAATCACTTGAGCTTTTTGTTCAATTCGTTTTTTCTCATGATAAGCAATCCAGTAATCATATCCCTTTTTACCATAAATTTTTTCGTCGATTACTGCAATTTTTTTCTTTAGTCCATCAATTATCTTCTGGTAAGTGTCACCTTTGGCGAAAGTAGAGTCAGGAGATAAAAAACGAGTTTCACCAGATCCAAATAAATGGTATGTTTTTCCATTGCGTTCAATTACTACAGTTGTCTGCTTATCTGAGTTATAACCCCAAATATCAAAATGAACATTTATTGCTTTTGTCGTTCCTGTAGCCGTATGAAAATTATTGGTGGTAACACGATTCGGTTGAATAGGAGAACTATCTTTTGACTTTTGAGGAACTATCTTAAGTTGATATGGAAATAATCCAATCGCTTTTGGTAAGCCTTTGTTCCATCGACCATTTTCATCTTTCTCACGTTCTTCTAACATACCAGAAGTCAAACTTCCATCTCCTGCCGCGACTAAAATATTTTCAAACTTAGCCGTCTTTCCACCTAAATGACTGAATATCTCATTCGTACGTTGTTTTACATATTCATTGATCGACTTATTAATAGCGTTTAACGTAGCTAATTGGTCGTTTGTATTTAAAAAATGAAAAGATTCAACCATCTTAATTTTATCATTCAAATGAAGACTCGGATTGAGAAGTTGCTCGATTTTAGGATGAATGATGTTTGAAGTATTATCATTTTTGAAGGCTGCAGTAGGAAGATTATTCTGTAATAATACTTCGAAACGTTGGTAGCGTGCTTCGTATAATTTAAACTCTTCTGAATTCTTCATACGTTTCGCCATTAACATCTTGTTGAGTTCCCAAATAGCTATTTTATTAGCAGCTTCTGCGATTATTCCTACGGAAGATTTTTGAATTTCGGAAGAATGAATAATGAGTGAACTTGGATTGTTGATGATATAGTTTTCCGTTGAATCGTAATTAAGCTCTTGATTACGGAAGCGAATATCGGGACCTCTATATTCAAGGTATCGTCCAATGTTATTTTCTAAAATAGGGCTTTTACGAACAATGTGGAATAAGTATGCTCTTTCTTCAGCTGTTAAAGCATCTGTCTGTGCATAATTAAAAACAGAGATACAGACCAGAAGTAAGGAAAGAAGTAGTTTTATCATTATGCCAAAATTAAATTTTAAATAAGCGATGATTTTTGGTGTACAGCTGAATCAAACGTGTGAAAAGCAAAAAATACCGATAAGGATATCGGTATTTTAAATTATTGTAATGATAATTTCTTTTCTAAGTCGTCAATGAAATTCTTAAATTGCTTATCTGTTTCAGCTAAGTTGGTAACTGTTCTACATGCGTGAAGAACTGTTGCGTGATCTTTTCCACCACAAACTGCTCCAATACTAGCAAGAGAAGATTTTGTCATTTTTTTACTGAAATACATCGCAATTTGTCTCGCTTGAACGATTTCACGCTTACGCGTTTTAGATTTTAGCATGTCAATCGTTAAGCTGAAATAGTCACAAACAATCTTTTGGATATAGTCGATAGAAACTTCACGTGCTGTATTCTTAACAAATTTATCGATCATTTGCTTCGCTAAATCCAGTGTTATCGTCTTCTTATTTAAAGATGCTTGAGCTAGGAGAGAGGTGAATGCCCCTTCCATTTCACGAATGTTTGTATTAACGCTATATGCTAAATGTTCTACTACTTCATTAGGTAATTCGACACCGCTACTGTACATTTTCTTCTCAAGAATAGCAATACGAGTTTCTAAATCCGGCGTGGTCAAATCTGCTGATAATCCCCATTTGAAGCGAGAAAGCAAACGTTGCTCCATTTTCTCCATTTCAACAGGTGGTTTGTCAGAAGTTAATATGATTTGTCTATTATTCTGGTGTAAGTGATTGAAAACATGGAAGAATACATCTTGTGTTTTTTCCTTTCCAGCAAAGAATTGAATATCATCCACGATTAATACATCAATCATTTGGTAGAAATGAATGAAATCATTGGTCGTTTGATTTCTGATGGCATCAATAAATTGGTGTGCGAATTTTTCAGAACCAACATAAAGAACCGTTTTATTTGGGTGTTGATTTTTAATCTCTATACCAATTGCTTGTGCTAAATGCGTTTTCCCTAATCCAACACCTCCATAGATTAATAGTGGATTAAAGGCTGTTCCTCCAGGCTTATTTGCGACTGCATAACCAGCTGATCGAGCAAGTCGATTACAGTCACCTTCTATAAAATTTTCGAATGAATATGAAGGGTTTAAATTCGATTCAATGGTAATCTTTTTAAGTCCAGGAATAATAAATGGGTTCTTAATTGGATTACTACTTAAATCTATCGGCATACTTACCGGTCCATTCTTAAGAGATTTTCTATCAGATGTTGGTAACTTTACTGTATATGGTTTTGTATTCTTATTTGTATTTTCCATTACAATGCTGTATTCTAATCGTGCCTCAGTACCAATTTCTTTTTTAATCACTTTTTTCAATAAAGTAATGTAGTGTTCTTCCAACCATTCATAAAAAAAATGTGAAGGCACTTGTATCATTAGTAGGTTATTTTCTAATTTTACAGGTACAATCGGTTCAAACCAAGTTTTATACGCTTGAATAGATAGATTGTCCTTGATAATTTTAAGGCAGTTATTCCAAACATCTACATGGTTTTCAATAGTCATTTATGTGGTCTTTAAGGCGTATTAATAATTATTCTCTATATTTAGTCTTTCAAAATCTAGGATGACAAATATTAGAATAAAATAGTTTAAAAAAAAATTAATTTGCTATTGACTTTGTGATTTTTTTTACACCATACGAAGGAATGCGAGTTGTAGATATTTATTATTTTCTAATTTAACATTTGAGTATTTTTTAACAAATTAGAATTATAAAAATGGAGATCGATTTTATAAGTCAAACACCTTTGAGAGTTCGCTATGGCGAAACGGATCAAATGGGATATGTTTATTATGGGAATTATGCGCAATACCTTGAAGTTGGTAGGGTTGAGGCAATGAGAGAATTAGGAATGTCGTATAAAAATTTAGAAGAATTGGGCTATATGTTACCTGTTATGAATTTAAATATAACCTATTTACAGCCGGCAAAATATGATGATCAACTTATTGTTAAAACGACAATCGTTTCTTTAATAGGAGTGAGGTTATTCTTTCAGTATGAGATTACTAAAGATGAAAAAATTGTATGTAAAGGAGAAACAACTTTGGTGTTTGTTAATAAAGAAACTAGACGTCCGATTCAACCTCCAAATAGTTTTTTAGAACGATTAAAAAATAGAATTTAAATTTATTTTGAAAGCCTTGACTTTTTAAAATGGATGTTTCCTAATTTTACACCATGATGACAGATTTTGATTTAATTAATTTTTACTTTCCAGAACTTACTGAAAACCAAAAGAAGCAACTGAAAGAATTAAAAGAATTGTATTTTTTTTGGAACAATCAGATCAATGTGATTTCTAGAAAAGATATGGATAATTTTTATGAGCGTCATGTCCTTCATTCACTATCAATTTCTAAAGTGATGAAATTTGCTGATGGAACAAAAATTTTAGATGTAGGAACAGGAGGCGGCTTTCCAGGTATTCCTTTAGCAATTCTGTTTCCTAATTGTGATTTTCTTCTAGTTGATTCAATTGGTAAGAAAATTAAAGTAGTAAACGAAGTTGCATTAGCATTAGGCTTGACAAATGTTCGCGCCATTCATGAACGTGCTGAAAATATTAATGAGAAATTTGACTTTGTAGTTTCTAGAGCAGTGACAGCCATGCCAACCTTTTTAAGTTGGGTGCGTAATAAAGTTCAAAAAAATGAAAGAAATGCCTTTCCAAATGGTATCCTTTACCTAAAAGGTGGTGATCTCTCTGAGGAAATGAAGCCTGTGAAAAATCATTATGAAATTTTTGAATTAAATAAATTCTTCAAAGAAGAATTTTATGAAACCAAAAAAGTAGTTTATGTGATGGTCTAACGGCCTTTTACATTAATTCTTGAATAATCTTTTCGATGGTATATCCTTCTGCTTCAGCACGATAGTTTCTTACAATTCGATGTCTTAGAATTGGTAAAGCAACTGCCATAACGTCTTCAATATCAGGAGAGTATTTTCCTTTTAAGATAGCGTGTGTCTTTGCTCCAACAATTAAATACTGTGAAGCACGCGGTCCAGCTCCCCAAGAAATAAAGTTCTTTGTTACCTCTGGAGCACTCGGGTCATCTTTACGTGTCTTGGCAACTAACTTTACGGCATATTCATACACTTTATCTGGTACTGGAACATTTCGAACAGCATCTTGATAAGCTAGAATTTGTGATTCGGATAAAATCTGCTGTAAAGTTGATTGATGACTTGAAGTTGTGTTTTTAACAATTAAAATTTCTTCTTCATACGAAGGATAATCTACCCAAACATTGAACATAAAACGGTCTAGTTGTGCTTCTGGCAATGGATAGGTTCCTTCTTGCTCAATCGGGTTCTGTGTAGCTAAAACGAAGAACGGTAGTGGTAAAGTGTATGTCTTACCAGCTGCAGTAACACGCTTTTCTTGCATTGCTTCTAGTAAAGCAGCTTGGGTCTTTGGTGGTGTTCGGTTAATTTCGTCCGCTAATAATAGGTGGCTAAAAATAGGTCCTTTGACGAATTTAAAGTTTTTGGCATCATCTAGTATTTCTGACCCAATAATATCAGAAGGCATTAAATCGGGTGTAAATTGAATACGATTAAAGGATAAACCAAGTGTTTGTGCAATCGTATTGACTAATAACGTCTTTGCTAATCCTGGAACACCCACTAAAAGTACATGGCCTTTAGAAAATATAGAAATTAAAACCTGGTCAACAACCTCGTCTTGACCAATAATGACTTTATGAATCTCGTTCTTTAGTCGTTTATAATCTTCTCTTAATTGATCGATAGTAGCTACGTCTGACATGTTTTATTTTTTAGTCCATTTATTTAACGACTCACAGTGCATGTATGAATCGTCGATACGAATATAAGCACCTTTAATTTTACTTTCCGCCCACTTGTTGATGATTTGTTGTTTTTTCCATACTAAAGTAGCATTTTGAATCATATCATAATCATCATCCATATTGGCTCGGTGAGGCTTCGTTTTGTCCATCACACGAATAATACGAATACCTTGCTTACGCTCATTAAAGTCAAAATAAAGCGTAGGAGAAGAAAAGTCTCCCACCTGCATTTTGTCTATTAATAAGAACACTTGTTGGTCCACTTGGTTCAAATCTTCCATCTTCCAATACTGATCTCCTGTATATGGATTTGTAATAATTCCGTGGTTCAATTTGGTATTGTCATCATTCGAATATTTCAATACGGCCCCATTCCATGATATACTGCTGTCAGTAAGTTTTTTAAACGCTTCCTCAATTTGATTATTGGCAAAAATCAATTGCTCTCTACTAAAGGTGGGAATAATCAAAATATGTGCGCAGATATAATCATTACCATTCCGTTTTAAGAGTTTAGCTATGTGATAGCCATATTCAGTTTCAAATACATCACTTACTTGACCTTCTTGTAAAGACATCACTACATTTTCAAAAGCGGGAACCATCATACCAACAGAGGCTTCCATAATTCCACCTTTAGAAGCACTGCCAGGGTCTTCTGAGTACAGTCGAGCCATTGATTCAAAACTTTTCCCATTGGTGCGAATGTCTTCTAAGATATCTTGCAGTTTTTTTCTAGCAAGAAGTTTATCTTCGTTTGTAATTTCAGGAAAAACGGTTAATTGCTGTAATTTGATTTCTGTACTGATTAAAGGTAAACTATCAAAAGGAATATTCTGGTAGTAGGCTTTAATCTCGTCTGGTGTAACATTTAAATTCTCCGTAATTTTATCTTCCATCATTTCTACCAATAGTCTGCGTCTAATGGCATCACGAAATTCAATCTTTATTTGATTAACACTTTTACCATAAAATTCTTCTAATTTTTGACGACCACCAATCTGCTGTTCTATCACACGGATACGATTCTCCATTTCTGCATCTACTTGTGAGTCAGGAATAGTGACGCTATCAATATCGGCTTGTAATAATAGTAGATTTTGGTATAGCAATTCTTCCAATGCATCGCATTCAAAATTATCGTCAATAGGAATCTCTGAAAGCTTGGCTTGATGTTTTTGTTTTTCTAAGTCAGATAGTAGAATAGTATTATCCCCAACTTGAGCAATAACATTATCTATTATCTTACGTTGTCCAAACGCTGTTAAAGTAATAAAGCTAAAAATTATAAATGTCCAGAATTTCATGTATTTGGTTTTCTTTTGAAAATGAACGTAAATTTAGCAATAATCGTATAAGTAAAGTGTAATCATGAAAACTTCTTGATGGTTTTTCTTAATTTTGAAAAAAAACACAATGGATTTTGAACTTATATCTGAATACAAGCCAACCGGCGATCAACCTGAAGCGATTCGGCAATTGGTGGAGGGAGTTGTGAGAGATGATAAGTACCAAACTTTACTTGGAGTAACTGGAAGTGGTAAAACTTTTACAATGGCGAATGTCATCGTTCAAACCAATCGACCAACGTTAATCCTTTCTCACAATAAGACCTTAGCGGCACAACTATACGGTGAATTCAAACAATTTTTCCCCAATAATCGCGTGGAGTATTTTGTTTCTTACTACGATTATTACCAGCCAGAAGCTTATTTACCGACAACCAATACCTATATAGAAAAGGACTTAGCCATTAATGATGAACTGGAAAAAATGCGACTTTCTACCACTTCTGCCTTACTTTCTGGACGAAGAGATGTGATTGTTGTTTCGTCCGTTTCGTGTATTTATGGTATCGGAAACCCGGAAGAATTTGAAAAGAGTATCATTTATGTCAAAAGGGGACAGCGGATTGCTCGAAATCGTTTTCTTCTAAACTTAGTGGAAAACCTTTATTCTCGTACAATTGATCTATTTAAACGTGGTACTTTTCGGGTAAAAGGCGATGTAGTGGATTTGTATTTAGCATATGCTGACTATGCCATTCGTTTTGAGTTTTGGGGAGATGAAATAGAGAAAATTTACTCTATTGATCCTGAAACCAATGAGAAGTTAGAAGTATTTGAAGATTTAAACATTTATCCAGCGAACATTTTTGTCTCTAGTCAAGAAAACACAAGGCAAGCCATTGGAGAAATTGAGATTGACTTAGGCGTTCAAGTAGAAGCGTTTAAAAGAGATGGGAAACCGATAGAAGCAGAGCGATTAAGAGAACGCGTGACTTTTGATTTGGAAATGATGCGAGAATTGGGCTATTGTTCTGGCATTGAGAATTATTCTCGTTACTTCGATAAACGTAAACCTGGACAACGCCCATTCTGCTTACTAGATTATTTCCCCAAAGATTACTTGATGATAATCGATGAAAGTCATGCGACTGTTCCACAAATTGGTGCGATGTACGGAGGAGATCGATCTCGGAAAGTGAATTTGGTAGAATATGGATTTCGAATGCAAGCAGCAGTAGATAATCGGCCGTTAAAAAAAGAAGAATTTGAGATGGTCCAAAATCAAGTGATTTATGTTTCGGCTACACCGGCAGATTACGAACTAGAGAAGACGGATGGAGTAGTGGTAGAGCAAGTTATTCGACCAACTGGATTATTAGATCCTATTATTGAAGTGCGACCAAGTGCCAATCAAATAGATGATTTAATTGAAGAAATTCATCTACGAATGGAAGTCGATGAGCGTGTTCTTGTGACGACGTTAACGAAACGAATGGCAGAGGAATTACAAAAATATTTAGATCGAGCTGGTATTCCTTGTCGCTATATTCATAGTGAAGTAGATACAATTCAACGGGTAGAAATATTGCGACAATTACGTTTAGGTGATTTCTCCGTACTCATTGGGGTGAACTTACTACGCGAAGGATTGGATTTACCGGAAGTTTCTTTGGTGGCCATCATCGACGCAGATAAAGAAGGTTTTTTAAGAGATGTACGTAGTTTAGTGCAAACATCTGGGCGTGCTGCTCGAAATGTAAATGGAAAAGTCATTATGTATGCCGATAAGATGACGAAGTCGATGGCGAAAACCATAGAAGAAACCGAGCGCCGTCGTAAAATTCAAATGGAGTATAATGAAGCGCATGGAATTACGCCAACGCAAATAATTAAATCAAAGGAAACGATTCTCAATTCTACCAAAGTGGCTGATGCCGAAAAAGACTATGGTGAAATACCAGAGGAGAAGTCAATTGCAGCTGAATCTTCATTGGAATATCATACCATCGAAGATTTAGAGCGTTTAATTCATTCTACTGAAATAAAAATGAAAAAAGCAGCGAAAGATTTAGACTTTATGGAAGCTGCCAGATTGCGTGATATTTCATTGGCATTAAAAGTAAAACTATCCGAAAATGAAAATAAGTAAACGATCGGTAAAGCTATTATTTGGTGTTTATCTTATTGCTGTTTTTGTCCTTCATGTGATGAAAACAGATGATGTCGTGGATTTGAATAACTATTTTTTAGGTATTCGAAGAGATCATTGGGCGCATGGCATACTCTTTTTTCCAATGGGATTTTTCGCATTGATTTCATTGAATAAAAATCAAAGATTAGCGCTTGTTTTTACTGCTTTTTGTTGTTTATTCTTTGAATCATTACAGTATTTTATACCGTATCGTTCGTTTGATATTTGGGATATAGTAGCAGATTCAATCGGTGCAGGAATAGGGGTTTTAGCTTATTTTATGACGAAACGTTTTCTTCCTGCTCATTTAAAATAATACCAATTTAGTAATATTATGCCGTATGTAATATTTTGTAAAGTATTATAACAATATCAATTTTAAGGAGCATTTATGCGGTTAAATTTATTTTAATAGCCTATCGTAAAGATAATTTTGACAGACAAATGACAATTCTAAACACAACGTCAGATTAGGATGTCGTATTGATTTTTTCGGCGGGACACAAACGACGACCACGAAGTAGCACCGAAGGTAAATTGCTGTCGTAAAAATAACTGTTTGAGCGCTAGCGAGTTTTATTTTTACAAGCAATAAGGAAGATTTGGGTGACGAAAAAGATCACGACGACGTCCCGACGGTACCGTCGGGATTTTGGCGGACAAAAAGTAAAAGAAAAATAAAGAATTGATATTTTAAGCATTACTACAAATTGTAACTCAGCATCTCAAAATAAAATAATCCCCATTTATGCGGCATTATAAATCATAATTGGTATAAGTCGATCAATCACAAATTCTTCCTTTTGCTTTTCCGTGTTCGTATTGACTTTCTAATTCTTGTAATTCTTTTATCAATTCCTCAGAAGGTTTGGTATGTTGGATAGAAGATAAATCAGGTTGTCCCGCGTTTACCCAAGCCGTGTACCACATCGATCCAACGGCAATTATGGCAGTTGTCATTCTACGTTCTACCATACCATTTAATCGTTGATTGTACGCTTGAGAGAAATCATAAGAATAGGTATGAATCGTCATTTTTCCTCGTTGTTCGTAAGCGTATTTTTTGTCTGGTGGAAATTCAGCCGTCAACTCTTTTTCAAAACGAAATACCGAGTCTAAGGCAGCGTGCGAATCTTTTACGGTATTCCACGCTAAATCCAAGGGGTCTTTAATGTATTTGGCTTTACCAACAAAGTAATCGTAATCGTTATAGTTGATTTCCACTAAACGACTTTCCCAAAAACCATGAATTCCTCGTTGACCTGTCATGATACCATTGTAATTTTCAGTGGTATGCAAAGGAACGTGTGCGTCGCCAACGTAATGGCCTAAATCAGCAGAATATTTGAGAATTAAATCGGTGTTTTTATTCGCCATCGCTCTTTCAAGCTTTTTCAGAACGACTTGTATGTGCCAAGGAACAATACCATATGCACGTAGTGTATCTTCCGTGTATTTAGCAACCGCATCATGCCATTTTCTAGGAACGATATCAAATGGATTTTCATCACCTGTGGCATAATGATCAATATCGATGTAATGACATTCTGCTTCTCCGACCATGGCATAACGTCTTTTATCTGGATCGGGTGCGTGATCAGTAAGGTATTCGATGTGTTCTTTGTAAAAGCCAAACATTTCTGAAGGAAGTGTAAATACAGCTATTCGATTAATACGCATGTGTCCCGCAAATCCCCATTTTTTAAGAGAATTTGAATGACTTTCCATAGTGAGAGAGAGTCCCAACAAAGAAAAAATCAAAATGATTACTATGTGGTAATTACGCTTCAAGTAGTACTAATTTACCATTTTTTAAAATAGGAATAACACTCGTTTGATTGGGTGTTAAACAATATTTAATATCTTCATTCAGGTTCAAATTCTTTAATCGTCTTCTATGTGAACTTGATTTTAAATATCCCATATAATTATGACTAGCTGATTGATACAAGTATTTAGCAGCAATAGAAGAGTCTTCATCCGATGTGAAATTTCCACTCGATAATAGTGAATCAGAAATAGCGCCCGCACAAATCGTATCTTCTAAATTAAACTTTCCTTGCCATCCAGAACAAAGACACAATACATTTTTATCTTGAACTAATAACCATTTTGATAACGATTCAACGTTTAGAAATGAACCAATTACAACCGTTTCAGCATCTTTCACAACATTTAACGAACGTGTTCCATTGGTGGTACTCAACACCACTTCTTTCCCCTTAAAATCAGCATTCATATAGGAAAAAGGTGAATTACCAAAGTCAAACCCTTCAACTATCTTCCCTTTTCGTTCTGCACCAACCAAATATCCTTTCTTTTTATATTCCAATGCTTCTTCAATAGTTGGAACTGGAATAATTGCCTTGATACCATTCTCAAAAGCAGCACAAATGGCAGAAGTAGCACGTAAAACATCTATTACTACAACAATTTCAAATTCATCTTTGTAATGAATATATTCTTCGGGTGTAAAACAGACTTCAACTCGCTTTCGTGTATCGTTCATTTAACGTATTTTTTAAAAATCTTTATATCGGCCAAAATAGTTCCAAAAGGGATAATCGAAGATAGTAAACTTAAACCAATTTCTTTTCCGTTCCACTTCATTTTAACACCAACTATTAGAACAAATATAACAAAACAAATAAATAAATAACCATGTATCATCCCAATTGGTCGCATATATTCGGTATGATCTAACACATACTTTAAATACATGGCAATAATAAGTGCTAACCATGATACAGCCTCTAGTATGGCGAAGAATTGTAGTATTTTTAAAAGGGATTGATTTTTCATAATTTAAATTTGAGTTCAAAGATAGTTAACTATTTTGAGATTTTAAAAGGAAAGACGATACTCGCTATGATTTAGATATATGGTGAACACGATAAATTCAGCCAATAATTTTTCCTACGATGGAGAAGGAAGGCTGACTACTCCCGAGACAACCGAAACGAATTTAAGCTAATGACTAAAGGAAAGTAAAAGCGAAAAGAACCCTTCGATACATCGAAGGTGTTAAAAATGATGTTCTTCACGAGATTTTGTTATTCTACGATTACTTATTATGGTTTTTATCTGGATTAATAAAAAATGAATTTTCTAAAGAAGTACATAAATTGTTGAAATTGATTATTTTTTATTATCTTTATAAGTGAATATCGAAAATTGAGTCTATGAAAGAGTTGACGTTAAAAATATCAGAGAAAAAATTACCCTTCTTCTTAGAATTGGTTAAACAATTAGGCGTTGAAGTGGTCGATAACCATCCAGAAATTCCTAAATGGCAAAAGGAACAAGTTCAAAAGTCAAAAATAGAATTACAAAAAGATGAAGCTGAAATTGTCGAATGGAACGAAATTAAAAAGGATCTATTCGATAAATATGCTGATAAGTGAATCGTAAAATTATTTTAACTAATCGAGTTTACAAGCAACTTGTGTTTATTCTCGATTGGTATTCACAAAATAGACCCAATCATAGCGGGAAAATACTCGATGAATTTGATATGTCTATGAAATACATTCGTACTAATCCGCTTAAATGTCAAATTCGTTATGATGATGTTCGAGTTTACTTTTTAAAGAAATATAAATTTGCAATTCACTATACTACAAATGATGATATTATATACGTTTTAGGATTTTTTCATCAACATCAGGATTCAGATAAATGGAATGAGCAATAAAATAGTATAACCAATTTAAAAAAAAAATAATAATTCCATTTTTCAAAAAAAAATAACCTATCTTTCGACTACGATCCGATGGGACGAAGAACGGCAAAACATGTTTACGATGCAAATGATAATTTGCTTTCTTCGACGTATTATATTTTAGACGCACAAAGCTTGTTCCGAGAGCGCAGAAAATCGGAAGAAACACGATGACAACTTACGAAATGATCATAGATGCTACAAATTCTTCGCTCACTTATTCACAGCGAGAGAAGATGATCTATGGAAGTTCGCGTCTTGGAATGTTGAAAGATTCTGTCAATGTACTCGGTTCAGCATATACAAATACGGATACATCCAACTTTATTCATACGCTTGGAAACAAGCGGTATGAATTCTCGAACCACTTAGGGAATGTATTGACAGTGCTCTCTGACAAGCCTATCCCACATGACAACGGTGGAACGGTTGATTATTGGCAAGCAAGCATCATGTCTTCGTATGACTACTCACCATTTGGTGTGATGCTAAGTGGTAGAAATTTTGATAATGATAGTAGTTACCGTTATGGATTTCAAGGGCAAGAAAAGGATGAAGAAATAAAGGGAAAAGGAAACTCATATAACTATACGTATCGTATGCACGATACAAGATTGGGAAGATTCTTTGCAGTTGACCCGTTATTTAAAAGATATCCATATAATTCAAGTTATGCTTTTAGTGAGAATAGAGTTATTGATGGAGTTGAACTAGAGGGGTTGGAATACAAAGAGACAGATAACAATGGAAATGTTAAAATATTTTCTACTATTTCAATAGTAACAAAGGGAGAGGGTGCTGTACCAAATGCAAACGAGTTAATAGGGTACATAAGTGCTTCAGAAGTTCAATATAATTTAAATTCCTCCATTCAAGAATATATAATGAATTATGCTACTTTAACATATGTTTTGAGTAATTTTTCTTCAAAAGATAGACCGCAATTTAAAAATAGCTCATCTAAATTCACTTCTTTTTCCTTTGAAGTAAAAGATATAGGAGAATTTGATATAAGGAAGAATTTCGCAGACGTAGGAGAAAAATTTGGAAGAGATAATGGAGTTATTATTAAGATGGGAAAAGAAGAGGACTTTAAAGAGAATGTAATGGCTAATTATAAAGGTACGAATATAGAATTAAATCCAATATATTTTGATCCTTCAGGGTTATTATATAATAGTACATCAGTTAACAAACGGATAAATACTATTATTCATGAAGTAGGGCATGATTTAAACCTCAATCATTGTGATCCCGTTACAGGCGAACAGAGTAATGATGATAATGCCTATCCCGAAACAGGTTTCATGAGTAAATCAGGTGATGTTTTGAATGAAATGACACCCGATGAATTACAAGAGATTAATAATTCTGTCGAAGAAAAATAATATTGCTATGAAATATATTTTATTTTTATTTATCTTACAAATAATATATATAAATAGAGTATTTTCTCAAGAAGAATATACTTATATTTTTGTGTATAATATCAAGTTTGGTGAGTTTGATGTAAATGATACGTTTTTTATTTCAATTCAAAATTGCGATTCAATTAATTTAAAAAATACAGACTCGTTACTTACAATAATAAATCAACTAAATAAAAGAATCTATTATTCTGAAAGTGGACTTTATAGTCAAATAGGAGAACAACAGAAAATAGACAGCGTTGATTTATTTTTATATAAGGCTAAAAATAATTTTTTTAAAACCGAATTAATTTTGGACTCATGTGATTTTATAATTAAGAAGATAGTTTTATCAAGTCCTCTAAATTGGATATTATTTAAACCCTGGTTAATGGAAGCAGTCCCTATTTTTTTTAAGGTAAAGGATGGGAAATGTGAAATCCGTAAAACTTTTCTTAGAAGAGTAGAATTATTTATCTTAGATTAAAGGTAATGTGGTAATGTACTCAATTCACTTCGTGGCTTCTTCGAGGTATCGGATATTTGATTCATTCGAAATTAATCTACTGATAATCAGCATTTTTACCCCGTAACATCTAAAACTTTCTCAGAAAAACACTTCGAAAATTAGCTTCGCTGCTACTTCGTGGGCCAGCAACATCTACCATTTTTCTATGCTAACGACTCCGTTCTACCGTAGAATTCTAAAAATCAATGATTTATAAAATATAATAAATACCTCGTTCAAAAAGTAGAGCGAGGTATTTTTCTAGACAATAGAAAAACGTGATTCAGTTAGATGAAATCAATACTATTGATACTCCATGTTTACAAATAACTATTTTACGAGTACTTTTGAGAAAGATGAAGGATTTCAGTGCTATTTAGCAGGAGAACAAACAACGGTTTTTTTTTGTCACTATCGGATGATCGTTTTAAGTGTCCAGTTTTCGTCATTTTCTTTTTAGTTCAAGTATGTTACATATTTATAGAATGTACTCAAGGACAGAAAGAGTGGGTTATTTCGGATAATTCATTCCTGTATAAATTGAATTGCAGATATTTGTTTAATTTTAACCTCAAAATATAGCAACAATGAAATTTTTTATTGACACAGCAAATCTTGAGGAGATAAAAGAAGCCAATGCATTAGGCATTTTAGATGGCGTTACCACCAATCCCTCTTTAATGGCAAAAGAAGGAATTACTGGAAAAGAGAATATACTCAATCATTATAAAGCGATTTGTGAAATTGTCGATGGAGATATTAGTGCTGAAGTGATTTCGACGGATTTTGAAGGAATGATAAAGGAAGGAGAGGCATTAGCGAAGCTTCATCCAAACATCGTGGTGAAAATTCCGATGATTACTGAAGGAATTAAAGCCATCAGTTATTTGACTTCAAAGGGAATTAGAACGAATTGCACCTTGGTTTTCTCCGCTGGTCAAGCACTTTTAGCAGCGAAAGCAGGCGCAAGTTATATTTCTCCATTCTTGGGACGTTTAGATGATATTTCGTACGACGGAATTGAGTTAATTGCTCAAATTCGATTGATTTTCGATAATTATAATTTCGAAACAGAAATATTAGCAGCATCTGTTCGTCATCCAATGCATATTATTAAATGTGCTGAAATTGGTGCAGACGTTGTTACATGCCCATTGAAAGCCATATTAGCTTTAGCGAATCATCCATTGACAGACAAAGGATTGGAGCAGTTTTTAGCAGATTACGCAAAAGGAAATAAATAAAACGAATTTAGAAGTTCAATATGAGATTTGAGAATCCAAATGTATTGTGGGCCTTGTTGTTACTGGTAATTCCAATTATCATTCACTTATTCCATTTCAAACGGTTCAAGACCTTATATTTTTCAAGCCTTATCTTCGTCAAACAAGTAGAGCAGGAGACGAAATCGGTCAAGAAACTGAAACATCTTTTGATTCTAATTAGCCGATTACTAGCGTTTATCGCGTTAATACTTGCCTTTGCAAAACCGTATTTTCCACTTTCGCAAAACACACCTAACAGTAAAATATCGGCTATTTATGTCGATAATTCGTATTCAATGACCAATTTGGGAGCAGAAGGTCAATTGTTTGAAGTGGCGAAAGAACAAGCGAGAAGAATCGTCACTGAATTGAATGATGACGAACAATTTCTGATTGTTACCAACGACCAATCGACAGACGAACAACGGGAATATTCTAAGAAAGAAGCATTGGAGAAGATCAATCAACTCACTTTATCTCCTTTTTCAAGAACGTTTTCAGAATCGGCTAATTGGATTCAAACACAGCTAGAAAATAAAGAAAGTACTACTTTAAATAATTTCATTTATATATCTGATTTTCAGAATATAAATAATAGCAATAAAGAGCTATTGATGGAGAAGCATACGAAGCTATTCCCTATTCAGCTTGTCCCTCAAAAGAATTCAAATATCGCTATTGATACGGCTTGGTTTTCAAATCCTAATTTCAAATTGAATACACAGAATGAATTACATGTGATATTGAAGAATCATGGAAGCCAAAACTTAGAGAATGTAGCACTTAATTTAAAAACAAACCAAACACAGCGTGACATTTTTGTTAGTATTGCTGCGAATGACACGGCTGAAGTTATCGTCAGTTATTCCGATATGAAACAAGGTTGGGTAAATGGTAAATTAAGCGTGATGGATGAAGGTATCACCTTCGATGATGATTTATATTTCTCATACGATGTACAAGAAAAGAACAATGTCGTTATCATTAATGGAGAACATGCGGTTCCAAATATCAAGTCTGTTTATGAATTAGATCCGTTTTATAACGTTCAAGAATTTTACTATAAAAACATCGATAACAGCATCTTACAAAAGGCGAATACAATCATTCTAAATGGATTGAGTAACTTCTCTACTGGCTTGATAGAGCAATTGACCATTAAAGCGAAAGAAGGTGCTGGCGTGGCCATTTTCCCTGGGAAAGATCCCAATATCCAAGAATTAAACGCCTTGACTCACGCATTGGGGTTAGTCAATGTTCTCGGAAAAGTGAATGAGAAATTTGCGATTACAAAGATTAGCTCAAAAGACTTATTCTTTAAAGGCGTATTTCAGAAAGCACCGAATAATATCACTTTACCGAGTCTTAATAGTTATTTAAGGACGGTTCCTTCCGGAAAAGCTATCTCTCTTCTGAGATTGGAAAATGATGCACCTGTACTTTTGCGTTCATCTCAGTTTAACACATTTCTATTTGCTGGATTCTTGAATAAGGAAGAGGGAAATTTCATGACTGATGCCATTTTTAGCACTAGTTTATTGCGATTTGGAGAATTGAGCACGAATGTAAAACCACTTTACTTGACAATTGGAGAAGATACACAATATCCTTTGGTACAAGATCAGCCAGAGCGTTCTATTCGGTTGATAAATGATCAATATGAATTCATTCCATTTAAAGTATTACGACAAGGAAAAAGTTGGATTTCGGTCAAACAAATACCCAATAAAAATATCGTTTCAGGTCAATATAAAATAATGGATGACAAGGAATTAGGTCAAGTCTCCATCAATTATGACAGAAGTGAATCCACATTAAGCTATGAAGATTTAGACCTTTTCACACAACAATTGAATGAGCAAGGATTTGAGAATGTCAAAAGTAGTGTACTTAAAAATAATGCGTCAGTAGTTCCAATAAATACAACAAACAAGAAAGAATATTGGAAACTATTGCTAATTTTGTCACTCATGTTTTTCCTCACCGAAATGGCATTAATTAAATTCTGGAAGTAAGCCCTACAGTATGAAATACTTATTAAAAGCAGTAACGATTTTTGATAAAACATCTTCTTTTAACCAAACGAAGAAAGATATTTTAATTGAAAACGGCGTCATTATAAAAATTGAAGATAAGATTGATTCAAGCGACGCAATAATGATGGAAGGGAAGGAATTGATAGCGAGTAGAGGATGGGTTGATTTAAAAGCGTATCTCTGTGATCCAGGTGAGGAATATAAAGAAACGATTGAAAAAGCATTAGATGCTGCCGCTTTTGGTGGATTTACGCATGTTTGTTCACTTCCTAGTACATATCCTGTTTCGGATAATAAAACACAAATCGAATATCAATTACGCAAAGCTGAAAACCATCTCGTTCAATTACATCCTTATGGGTCTGTAACGAAGGGAATTAAAGGCGAAGAAATGGCGGAATTTTACGACATGCAACAATCTGGAGCAATTGCTTTTACAGACGACATGAAACGTATCAATTCGGGCATTTTATACCGATCACTTTTCTACACGAAGGCGTTTGGAGCAAAGATTGTCACTTTTGCAAATGACGAGTCGCTTTCTAAAAATGGCATTGTCAATGAAGGAAAAACGTCAGCATTGACAGGTTTAAAAGCAAATCCTTCGGTTTCTGAATGGATTGATATAGAAAGAAACATTCGCTTGGCGGAATATACGGGTGGAAATTTGCATATCACAGGAATTTCAACCGCACATGGCGTTGATTTAATTCGTAAAGCGAAAGCAGAAGGGATTATTATAACGGCAGACGTTCAAGTAGAACATTTAATTTTCAACGAAGACAAAAATCTTCAATTCGATAGTAATTACAAGTTTTTCCCTGTTTTACGAACAGAAGAAGATCGCAAAGTTCTTTGGGAAGGATTAAAAGATGGCACGATTGATTATATCGTTTCCAATCATCGACCATGCGATTCAGAAGAAAAAGATGTTGTTTTTGATGACGCATCTTTTGGCACGATTCGTTTTCAAACAGTACTGAATGAGTTAATGATGGCACCCGAATTTGATTTAGAATTGGTGTTAGATATTCTTTCTAATCGCAATCGTAGCTTCTTAGGAGAAAATTCAACTTCTACTATTGAAGTTGGAAATAATGCTGATATGACTATTCTTGAACCATCCGAAACATGGAGTTTTTCTAAAGAAAATCTTTTATCGGGATGCAAGAATACCTATATGCTAAATCAATCTTTAACTGGGAATGTCTTAGCAGTTATCAACAGAGGTCAAATTCAATTGAAAGATAAATGCTAAAGAATACAAGAAAATTTTTAGTTGAATTTTTCAAGCCTAATTCACGTGTTGGATCAATTACGCCAAGCTCTTCTTTTTTGGCGAATAAAATGTTGCGAAATATCGATTTTACACAAGATAGTGTGATTATAGAATATGGCCCTGGAACGGGTAATTTCACCAAAAAGATCATTGAGAAAATGAATGCCAACTCAAAATTATACGTTTTTGAGTTAAACCCTGATTTTATTATAAGCTTACGAAAGGATATCAGCGATCCACGTGTGAAAATCATTTGTGATTCAGCATCAAACCTCCAGAAGTACCTTACAGAAGATGGAATTACTGAAGTGGATTACATTGTTTCTTCTTTGCCTTTAAGTTTACTGCCGAAGCAAGTACGCGATTCAATTGTTATAGAGGCTCACAAGAATTTGAAAAAGGGCGGAATCATGACTCAATTTCAATATTCACAACAATGTAAAGGACTGTTTAAGGATAGCTTCGCAAACGTTTCAACAGAATTTACGCCATTTAATTTTCCGCCAGCGTTTATTTACGTGTGTGTGAAATAAGTCGATTGAAAAAATCACCTTAGTTGCCTATATTTTTGCCAGCGATAAAACCAGTTGTCCAAGCTGCTTGAAAGTTAAAACCACCTGTAATACCGTCGATATCCAATACTTCTCCCGAGAAAAACAACCCTTCTATTTCCTTGTGTTGCATCGTATTGACATCAACTTGTGATAAAGAAACGCCACCTGCTGTTACGAATTCTTCCTTGAAAGTCGTTTTACCACTCACAGGATAACAGTCATTTACCAATTGGTTGACTAACTTATTTCGATTCTTTTTACCGAGTTCTTGCCATCTTGTTTCTGTAGAGATCTCTACCTTTTCGCAGATATACTGCCACATTCGTTTGGAGATATTAAATGGATTGACGCTGTATACTTTTTTACCAGAAAAATCCCCTGCTGAACTATTCAACAATTTATTTCTAACTTCTTCTTCTTTACTGCCGTTCACCCAATTCACTAATAAGTTGAACTGATAATTCTTTTCAGCTAATGTTCTTGCACCCCAAGCAGAAAGTTTCAATATCGATGGACCGCTCATTCCCCAATGCGTAATCAATAACGGTCCGTTGGAAGATAACTTTTCTTTTTCAATTCTACTTTCTGTTTTATCGACACTGACGCCCATTAATTCAATAACTGGATGCTTCGGCATGTTGAATGTAAACAATGACGGAACCGGTTCAATCATTTCACAACCAGCTTCTTCCAACCATTTCATATTTTCGTATTTAGGAATTCCACCAACGGTTAGAATAACTCTATCAACGATGAATTCTTCCTTTGGAGTTTTTAAAATGAAGTGATAATCGGACTTTACAAGTGATTCAATGCTTGCGTGCAATTTTACAACGACACCTAAATCCTTTGCTTCTTTCAATAAACAATCGATAATCGTTTGAGAATCATTAGTAGAAGGAAACATCCGCTTATCAGGCGAAGTAACTATTTTTACGCCTCTTTTTTCAAACCAGGTTAATGTATCTTGAACCGCAAATTGTTTAAAAGCTTTTCGTAAAAAATGTTCTCCTCGCGGATAGTTCTTTGCCAATTCATTGGTGTCTAAACAATCGTTTGTGACATTACAACGTCCACCGCCAGAAACCTTTACTTTCGCTAAAACTTTGTTCGACTTTTCATAAATAATTACCTCAGAATCAGGGAAATGACGTTTTGCTGAGATAGCACTAAAAAATCCAGCAGCACCTGCTCCAATAACGGCAATTTTTAAGGGGTTGTTCATGCGGTAAAGGTAGAAGAAATTAAAATGTGAGAAGGAGGTCTTTTAAAATATAAATCAGGTTTAATCTAATTTTACTAAAAACGAAATGCATTTGTTGACCACAAATTTCAAGTCATCACTTAACTCACTTTTATTCCAAGGATGTGATGTCCCAAAGGTATGATTACAATTCTCAAGAATGAAAAGTAGTCCTTTCGTCCAAGATGCAATGTCAATTCCCTCTTGAATTAGAATCGCTTCGTCATGCGTACCGTGAAAATGCAAACACGGTTTATGAAGTTCACGACAAGCCTGTTCAATATTCAATTCATCTTGATGTGCTAAAAAGTCTTGGTATTGTGAGTATTTGATAGGCATTTCCTGTTTGGTACGAGAATTCAACTCATAGCGAACACCTTCATTTTGCCATTTTTCCATAATTTCGGTATGTCGAAAACGATAAGCCACCGATGAAATTGCCGCTAATGTAATCACTGCTTTAACAGATGGATGTTTTCCACATAACAAAACATCGCCACCACCACGAGAGTGGCCCATTAATACAATTTTGGCGGAAGGATTTTGTTTCGTCAGTTCGTCAATCATGGTGTTCACATCTGCTACTTCATACGAATAGCGATTTTCAGAAAATGCTTCTAAATCAGGAAAATCAATCGGATTTTCGACCGTTCCACCGTTGTGTGATAAATTAAATTTACAAAAACCGAAATTTGCTTTCACAAACTGATCTTCCATTTGTTGCCAAGCGCCCCAATCTTTATAACCTTTATAACCATGCACAAACAGAATGATCGTTTGGTTGAAATCATTGGGTATGGTCAAGTCGTAAACGCTTTTTCGTCCAGTGCTTCCGATGTACAGTTGATTTTTAAGTTGTTGCATTTTGTTTTTTTAAAGCTAATTAAACCACTCAATTCAAAAGTACAAAATAACTTAGATTTCTAATTAGTAGAAATATTTTAAGTCATTTATGTAACCAATTGCTTTTTTTAGGTTAAATTAACATAAAACCTATTCATATGAAAGCACTTATATTTTTCACGTTATTCCTTGTATTTTCTGGAAGTAGTACCGGAATTGATTTAGCAGACGCTGTTAGTCAAAAAAAGATTAAAGTTGAAAGTAAGTTTAACCAGCTTGGAAAAGACGGTTTAACGCTAACGATTACCAATACTACTACTCAGTCGTTGACAATTAATATTACACCTGGAACTCTATTTATTCCCGATAATGAAGAAGAGCAAACGTTGATAAATGTAGAGGAGAAGGTAATTGCACTTGCGCCACAGCAGAAAAAGACCATTGTTACAGATGGTTATTGCATTCAATTGAGTCATAATTGCCCGAGTGAAATCAATACTTTTAAAATAGCGAAAAATAGCAATTCTAATCTGATGTCTACTATTCATTTTATGACTCAGAATAAAGTATCACAAAGTAATATTCAGTCAGCTTTATGGGCCGTAACAGACGGGTCAGACATTGGTTCTATCGCTGCACTTACAGATGCGGATAAAGCATTAAGGAAGCACATTGCTACTCTGACTAAAAGAGTAGATCCATGGTATAATAAGGCACAACAAACAATTGCTAATCCAGGAATGCAAATTCAACGAAATAGTGTTAGCATCGAAGGTCAATTAAAGATTAATGCAACCGATAAAATGAATGTATATATGACTGTTGAAAATGATAAAAATGAAGTTCAGATGGAATTTGATCAATCATTAGAATTAGAAAAGAATTCTGAAAATAGTTTTAATTTCAAAGTAAAAGTATCTAGCTGGGAGACAGGTAAATATCATGTTGTGATTCGTAAATCAGGAACAAAAGAGAAAATCACACAATTCGATTTTACGGTGTGAAAGATTTTTATTTTCAAAAAAAAATTGTATTTTAAAGATACCACACGATTCAATCGTGTGGTATCTTTTTTTTAAAGCTATTTTGATTGAATTATTATACAATGTTGTATAGTTAGAGGTATCTGAAAATGTCATAAATGATTCAGATTTGAAGTATTCGATTTGAAGATGAATACATCAATATTTGGCTTGAGGAAAGTGGGAACTGGTGAGCTGAATACTACCTAATCCAACTAATAAATATTAAATGTTAATTATTTGTTTGCTACGAAATTTTAATATACATTTATCAAAATATAACTCTACGAAAAAATAAAGGAGATGAAAAGATAGAGTAACCCCATTTCTCACCTCCCGTGGCATAAGTTGTGCAACCTATATCGCAGCAAAGATACTAAGAAATACGGTTGTGTTTGATAGAAATCTGTTAAAACAACTCACTTACAATTGTTTATGAACGATAAATGATTAGGTGCGCATTGCTTCTGCGAGATGGAGAAAATTAATTTTATTAAGAAAACAAAATCTTATTAATTGAATAAAACCGTTTTACATATTGTTTTTTTATGCTTAATGCCTATTGTTTTGATACAGGCTCAGAATCTTGTGCCTAATCCGAGTTTTGAAGATATAACGGCATGCCCTACATCAGAAGGACAAATTTATTTAGCAGAACCATGGTTTATGTCAAAACCATGTAGCTTCAATCCTATTGATTTCTACACATGTTCTAGTTCTGAGCTATTTCATGAATGTTATGTTTATGCTGGGAATCCGTTATTTGTAGATGTTGGTGTGCCTGATAATTTGTTTGGCTCTCAGCAACCAAGAACAGGAAGGGCATACGCAGGCACAGGTGTATGGATTGATAGTGAGTGGAGAGAGCGGATAGAAACTTCATTACTTAGTACACTTCAAAAGGATTCAACTTATTGTGTAAAAATGTACGTAGTAAATAAAAGACCCCAGTCCGCTGGATTTACTTCTACTTCTAATTTACACTTTTTGTTTACAAATGATAGTTTGATAGATTATCCAACTTTTATTTTTACAGAGCCATCAGTTAAAAATCCTGATGACAATATCGTTTCAGATACTACGAATTGGACGAAGATAATAGGTTGCTATACAGCAAAAGGAGGAGAAAAGTTTCTTTCTATCGGAAGCTTTTATGATAATGCTCATAGCAATGTTGTTAATCCAAATGCTTTTGGTGCTTATTATCTAATAGATGATGTCAGTGTAGAACTATCAAATGGGATTAATTGTTCTTGCAACAATAACGATTCAACAAATACTATGGATAGCTTAGTTGCACCAGATCAAAGTTTGAAACAGGTTATTTTTCCAAATGTGATTACGCCAAATGACGACAAGGTAAATGATTTGTGGATCATTGATTTTATTGATTCTAACGAATACGTGGAAGTTTATAACCGTTGGGGTAATGTAGTGGCAAAATTAAACATTGAACATCCTTTTTGGGACGGAACATCTAACGGTAGACTATGTGCTGAGGGCGTTTATTTTTATAGAGCTTATTTAAGAAGAGAAACAAAAAACGGATTTATTCATTTGATAAGGTAAAACTTACTTATCATAAAATTTTAATATACATTTATCTAAATATAATTCTACGAAAAAATAAAGGAGATGAAAAGATAGAGCATAACCCCATTTCTCACCTCCCGTGATATAAATTTTGAAAGCCTATATCGCGGCAAAGATACTAAGAAATATGGTTGTGTTTGACAGAAAACTGTTAAAACAACTCACTTACAATTGTTTATGAACGATAAATGATGAAGTGCGCTTTACTCCTGCGAAATGGAGAAAATTAATTTTATTAAGAAAACAAAATCTTATTAATTGAATAAAACCGTTTTATATATTGTTTTTTTATGCTTAATGCCTGTTGTTTTGATACAGGCCCAGAACCTTGTGCCTAATCCGAGTTTTGAAGATATAACGGCATGCCCTACGGATCAAGGGCAGATCTATTTGGCAGAGCCTTGGTTTAGTCCATATATGTGTAGCGCTGGTAGTTTAACTATTTGCTCTAGTAGTGATTTATTTAATATATGTTATGCTATAAATAATCCTCTGTATATGAACGTTGGCGTACCAGTGAATACATTGGGTTATCAAATTCCTCGTACAGGGTCAGGTTATGCAGGAATAGGCTTTTGGGATGGTAATGGGGCAAGAGAGAAAATAGAAACTCCTCTATCTGCAACTTTGGTAAAGGATTCCGTATACTGTATATCCATGTATGTTGTTAATAAAAGACCTATTTCTGATCTTACTTCCACTTCTAACTTACATTTTTTACTTACTAAAGACAGTTTAGTGGATTCTCAAGGATTCACAATTACAACGCCATCAGTCAAAAATCCTGATGATAATATCATTTCAGATACCACGAACTGGACAAAGATAATAGGTTGTTATATAGCAAAAGGAGGGGAAAAATTTCTGACTATAGGAAGCTTCTATGATAATGCGCATAGTACTGTTGTTAAGGAAAATGAGTTGTACTTCGCTTATTACCTTATAGATGATGTGAGTGTAGAACTCTCAGATGGGATTAATTGTTCTTGTAGTAATAACGATTCAACAGATACTATAGATAGCTTAGATGTACCAGATCAAAGTTTGAAACAGGTTATTTTTCCAAATGTGATTACACCAAATGACGACAAGGTAAATGATTTGTGGATCATTGATTTTATTGATTCTAACGAATACGTGGAAGTTTATAACCGTTGGGGTAATGTAGTGGCAAAATTAAACATTGAACATCCTTTTTGGGACGGAACATCTAACGGTAGACTATGTACTGAGGGCGTTTATTTTTACAGAGCATATTTAAGGAAAGCATATAAAAACGGTTTTATACAGTTGGTGAGGTAACTTAAACAATTGTATTATGAAAAAGTATTTTACATTAATTGCTACAATCATTACATTGGCTGTAGTAAAACCAGTTAATGCACAGTGGGGTGCACAAGGAAACCCATTTGACAGGCATGGTAGTGCCGCAGTTCCAACTTTCTTGGGATTGAACACATGGCGAAGTTGGGGTTTTGGAAATTTCACAGGTGGTAATGTACCTCTAGCACGTGTACACATCAATGAGTTTTTATGTCTGCCTACAAATAATTTTGCAAATGGCACACTTTTCCGCACAGACGGTGCAAACAGTACCATTAATCAATGGCAGATGTTTACGGGAGCAACAAACGGGGCGACTACCCAAAAGTTTCGAGTTTTCACAACACTCAATTCTAATATTGCCAACGGAACGCTGATGAATACTGAAAACATCACACTAGAGGCTTCGCAACGAGATATGATCTTCAATGCAGGAGGAAATATCGAGCGAATGCGTATTCTAGGTAGAGATCAGAACTGACCAGTTCAACACCATGGTTTGCAACCGCAAGAGAGGGAAATGTCGGTATTGGAACGGCTCACCCGTTAAGTATGTTGCAAATTGGTGGTGAAGCGCACGCAGGTGGCGGTTGGAGACCATGGATGCAAATTGGTACTTATTACGCAAGCAAATTAGGTGCAGACAATATGTATGTTGGTTTAAAGGAAGTAGCACCAGATAGAAACGAAGCTATAATTTCTTGGGGTAACAATCCTTCTAATAATCCTTTTAATGCCGATAAATTGCGTTTTATTTTCACAGGTGCACCCAATAACGGACCCGCTTCTACTGTTAATGGATTGGAAATTGGACGTATGTGGGCAAACAATAACGGAGACGGTCGAATGGGAATAGGTGATTTTTTTACAGCAGGTACTGACCCTGCAAATACGTTGGAAATTATGGCTTCTCCTGCTTCTCCGTATTGGAATCTTCCTGGAGGTGCAAGTGGATTACGATTTACGCATTTGAAAAGTACAGCAACTGCTATTCCTAATCCTGGAACGGGTGTATTAAGTGTTGATGTAAACGGAGATGTGATTTACGTACCTGGTGGCGGTGGCGGTGGTGGCGGTACAATAGGTAGTTTTGGTAACGCTTGTGGAACAACACAAAATCCATTGACCGCAAATACAGAACTACCTTTGGGTGGTTTTAATTTTAATTTTACAGAAAATGCGTTAACTCCATCTTCTGTATTAATTGGTTTCCCTACATGCTCAAATATAATTCCTACACGATTTGGAGTCTATAATGATATCCATACAGCAGCCGGATATTTCGAGTCATCAACGGCTTCGATGCCCATTGTATTAGGAATTCATACAACAGCAACAAATACAGGAGGAAGAGCAACGGGAATAGATGCAATTGTTGCTTCTTCGGGAGGCAGTCATTCGATTGCAGTGAGTGCCAGAGCTTATGACGCCACATTAACTTCTCCTACTCATATTGGTGTAGATGCACATGCTGCAAACGCAACTTCCCAATCTTTTGCTGTTAATGGAGACGTTGTTTCATCTTCTTCACCTTTTAATTACGGGTATCAAACAGAAATAAAAAGTGGGACAAATCCTACCGCTATTAGTTATGGTGTTCATAGTACTATAAGCAATCCGGGTGCGATAAATTATGCAGGTTATTTTATGGCTACTGGGGCAGGAACTAACTATGGTATTTTTTCTTCTGCTTTACCAGGTTCAAACCAAACTCCTCCAGTAGGGCCAAATTATGCAGGCTTTTTTGATGGAGATGTTATCAGAACAGGATCAGACAACTTTTCTTCTGATGTGAACCTTAAACAAAACATCCAACCTATTACTAATGCAACAGCAATTATTCAGCAATTAACACCCAAAAACTACTTTTTCAACCATACTGTACATCCAAATATGGTATTACCTAGTGGAAAGCAATGGGGTTTAATTGCACAAGATGTAGAACAAGTTTTACCAGAATTAGTATCTGATGTTGAACATCCAGCTCAATATGATAGCTTAGGTAATTTGGAATATGCTGCTTTTACATTCAAAACGCTAAATTATCAAGCTTTTACAGGAATATTAATTCAAGCGGTGAAAGAACAAAAGTCAGCTATTGATTCGTTGAAAACGACTAACGATTCACTTATCATAATAAACAATAAACAGGATAGTATCATCAATAACTTAAACGATCGATTATCACATTTAGAAAACTGTTTAAGTGGTATTTTGCCAATTCTGTGTCAAATGAGTCATCAAGCGATACAGACGAATTCTCCAGAGGTACAACAAGCCATTCGATCTCAACTAGCTGTTTACTTACAGAATAAAGAAGCGATCATCTTGGATCAAAACGTTCCTAATCCGTTCGCAGAGCAGACAGTTATCAACTTCTCTATCCCTGAATCCGTAAAAAGCGCTCAAATTTTCTTCTATGACGGCATGGGTAAATTGATTAAAACGGTTGACATTAGAGAAAGAGGATTGGGTAGTATAACTGTATTCGGTGCTGATTTGTCTTCTGGTACGTATATGTACACGCTTGTAGCAGATGGTGTGAATGTAGCTACTAAAAAAATGGTCAAAGAATAAACAATTTGATTGTACGGTGTAGATAAATATATATGCCATTATTTAATCCAAGACCACGTAAATCATTACGTGGTCTTATTTTTTTCTGTATAAAACCGAAATAAGTAAAATGAGTATGATGTAAATTTGAACATAATAACACCATAATCTGCAAAATTCCACACCTAACGATTATCCATTTCTTAAACATTTCGTACTTTTAAACATTCGAATTTACACGAGAAACATAAAGTATGAAAATTTCGGCTTCCATATATAGCGATAAAGGCAGAGACTTAAAAGATACCATTCATGATTTGGTGAATCATAATGTGGACTTGTTACATGTTGATTGTAACGATGATATAGCTGTTTTTGAGGATATTAAAAAAATCAGAACGTGGTGTGATATTCCCATTGATTTACATATTATCACCGAAACGCCTTCAAAATACATGGCTTTATTGACGGAAAATCCTGTTGAATATGTGACTTTTCAATATGAGGATCTTAAAGAAAAACTAGAATTCCCTGCGTCGATATCGGCAAAAAAAGGATTGGCGGTTATCACACCAACAGCTATTGATGTTTTTGAAGAATATGCCGATTTTGATTTCATCTTGATTATGGCGACTATACCAGGACAAAGTGGTGGTGTTTTTGACCGTTACAACTTTGAGAAAATACGGACTTTCAAAAAGAAATATCCGGCTAAATCTATTCATGTAGATGGTGGCGTAAATGCAGAAGTTTCGTTTATTCTTCGCAATATGGGCGTGAGTTCGGCAGTTTCTGGGTCGTATCTTTTTAAAGCGGCAAGTGTTGGTCAAGCATTACTAAATCTAACAAACAGAAATATCGAATCAGAATTTCAAGTAGAAGATTTTATGATTCCGTTGGATGAATGTCCTGTTGTTCAGCTGGAAAATATTCAGCTAAAATCCACTTTAGAGGAAATTGAAACTGGAAAACTAGGTTTTACTTTAGTAACAGACAAGCAACAGCAATTTAAAGGGATTATTTCTAATGCCGATATTCGTAAAGGATTGTTAAAGCAATTTTCTGATTTACCGAATGTTAGCATTGAAAAAATGATCAACAGTCATCCCGTTATAATACAAGACAAAAGTACCGTGGTTGAAATGTTGAATGTGATAAAACGTTGCCCTTTCCCAGTGATGTACTTGCCGGTGGTCGATGCCAATAATTTTGCCAAAGGAATTGTTACCTTTGTTAACTTGATAAAAAGTGAAATATGATTGTACAATTAAATAAAAACATTCCAGCGACAGAAGCGCAGCAATTAGCAGCAAACAACCAAGCGTTTTTGATAGATTACAACAATGAGAAGTATTTAATTACCAGTTCTTCGTTGAAAGAAGTACCTCAGAATTTAGTGGATAAAACTGCTGAGTCTTGGGTTTTCGCGAATGATAATCAATTGGCTTCTCGTCATTTTCAGTCAGAAACACGTGAAGTGAAATTGGGAAATGTCACTATTGGCGGTAAAACAAACAACACCATTCTTATCGCTGGACCGTGTTCAGTAGAATCGGAAGAACAGATTATTCAATCGTCTGAATTATTGACATCACTTGGTTTAACAACACTAAGAGCAGGATGCTATAAGCCAAGAACGAGTCCTTATAGTTTTCAAGGATTAGGTTTAGACGGTTTGAAATTGCTAAAGAAAATGCGTGAAAAATATGGTTTAAGCGTCATTACCGAAGTCCGCGATGCAACGCATGTAGAAGAAGTGATTGAATACACCGATATCATTCAAGTAGGAGCAAAGGCGATGTACGATCAAGGAATTTTAAGAGCGTGTG
>JBEBRN010000019.1:0-41621 GCA_040394775.1 Taishania pollutisoli | reverse complement strand
TACAAACGCTATAAAAAGCCGTTGAGAATAAACCTAACTTTACGGCTGTCGCTAGAAAAATAACGTCATTCTTTAAAAGTAAGGCAATGATTACCTGAAAAAGAAATAGAATTAAAAAAGGAAAATGCAAAAAAAATTTCATGCGACTATTTTAAACAAATGTAGTATAAATGTGGGGAAATAGTTAAGAATGGATGTCATTTATTTCTTCTTTTCAATACAACTTGATTAGAAGCTAAGAACTAAAAAAACCAATATCGTCAAGTAACTAACGTAATTAAATATAATGCTTATCCGTAACTTTCCCCAAAATTGTGAACTTAATTCATTATCAACAATTTAGCCAATAGAAGCACATAATATAGTCTATTGAAAATAGGTTAAATGTATTGATTTTGAAGCAATTAAAGATAAAACTAAGCCTACAAACAGTTTATAGAGGATTATTTTATTTTGATGCGCTGAGTTACAATTTGTAATGATACTTGAAATATCAATTCTTTATTTTTCTTTTACTTTTTGTCCGTCAAAATCCCGACGGTACCGTCGGGACGTCACCATGATCTTTTTCGCCACCCAAATCTTCCTCATTACCTACAAAAATAAAACTCGCTAGCGCTCAGACAGTTATTTTTGTAACGGCAATTTTGTCGTTTGTGTCCCGACGAAAAAATCAATTCCGATTCTACATCGGAACAGGTTACGACATCCTAATCTGACGTTGTGTTTAGAATTGTCATTTGTTTGAAAAAGCATGTCTTTACTATAAGTCTGCACATCAAAATAATATTTACTCGTTTATTAGGGAAACAAGCGGACAAGCATTTTAAATATTTAACCCAAAAAAAGCGTTTTTGATACGTCAAAAAATTACATTTGCGGAATAATTAGCCCACGTATTTATTACAGATTTGAACAACTTAAAATACTATCTAGCTTCTATCGTTGCTTTTTCCATCTGGGGATCTTTTGCTTTGGTGCTAAAACCGATACATAATTATGCTGCAGTTGAAATTCTTTTCTACAGAGTATTTAGTTGTGCTTTGATCATGTCGCTACTTTCGCTACTTTTTAAAAGACGGAAAATCAAGGAAACTATCACTCTTTTCAAATCCTTACCAAAGAAGCAGAAAGTGTCGGTGACTTGGCTGAATGTAGGCGGTAGCATTTTTTTAACGGCCAATTGGTACTCTTTTATTTATGTCATGAATCATATCAGTGTACGTGCTACTTCTTTGGCTTATCTTATTTGTCCTATCTTAACCATTTTACTGGCTTACTTTATATTACGTGAGAAATTAACCCGTTTGCAGTGGTTTTCCACCATCTTGAGCTGTATCGGTTGTTTGTTCCTTTCCTATACGAACTTCACCAATTTGTTTTTTAGTACTATTATTGGTTTGAGCTATGCTTGTTACCTCATCAGCCAAAATAAAAATACGGGTTTTGATAAATTCTTGGTACTCAACTTTCACATCCTTTTATCGGCGTTAATTTTGATGCCATTTTATACGCTTTTTGCTGGACCTCTTCCTTTTGAATTTAAATTTTATGTCTATATCGAGATTATTGCTGTCGTTTATACTATTGTACCACTATTCTTAAATTTATATGCATTAAGTGGTATTAGTTCAGCAACTGTGGGAACTTTATTGAATATAAATCCCATCATTGTTTTCATATTATCCGTCATGGTTTATCATGAGCCATTAGGTATGATACAGATTGTTGCTTATTCGCTTATTTTTATAGCGGTTATAGTTTTTAATGTCAGTCAAATTACTCGAAAGTCAAAAGAAAAAGCAAAAAATCGCTTAGTTATAGAAAGGTAGCTTTTGACGGAAAGCTAAAAAATTCTTATGGTGGTAGTTGAAAAATTTTAAAGATACGATTAAACGCATGTAGAAAAACCCAAGAAGATTCCAACTAAATAATTCTTGATAAGTTCATTCTCACTATCTTTGCATCATGACACCCCAAAAAAGACAATTAGTAGAACAAACTTTTCAGAAATCTGAAATGAATCAATTGTTTCAATCAGAATTACTCGAATTGGAAAAAGGTATTGTTTCAATAAAAGTTCCACGACTTTCATTCTCCACTCGAAAAGCTGGAATGTTTAATGGTGCCGTTATTTCTTCGTTAGTAGATATTTCCTCTGGTTTTGCTGCCGCTGCCTTTTATGAGGATGATGCATATGTGGTAACTGTCGAATTAAAAGTCAACTTTCTACAACCCGCGATGGGAAATGCGATTATTTCAAAATCACGTGTTATTCGGGGTGGAAAGAAAATTAGTGTCGTTCAGACCGATATTTATTCCCCTTCCGCCAATGGTGAAGAGCAACATCATGTGGCAACTTCTTTGGTGACGATGATGCGAATTCGGTAAATCTTATCACTGAATTCATTTCCCAAAATAAACTACTCACTCATTCTATACCTCTTTTAGGTTATAATTACCTGAAATCCACATTTCGCTCATCAAAAACTCCTTTACTGACATTCGTATGACAAAACTCGCTCAATAGGCGGGTATTTTTGCATGAAAATTAAATAGTTTCTAAATACCTATAAAATGGTATTGCGAGAACTTTATGAACAACGTTACTTTGCAAAAATTAATTTAGACTAATTAAAAATAACAAAGATGAAAAAAATTTTATATTCAATTTTATCCTTAGGGATTTTAGGAACAGCTTCTGCCCAAGTAACGACAGACACAATAACAACAGGAACAGATTATTTAAACCAAGCCTATTACAGTTTAGAAAATGGCGTGCAAACAACAGCAGATGCTAAAGCTTGGCATATCGCTTTTTGTTCATTAACACAACAGCCGGGAATGTCTATTCGTTTTAACTCCTTAAATGGCGATTTACGTGTTTTACCAAATGCGAATGTGGAGGCACCTATAACAAGTGTTGATACTTCTGGTTGGACAAATGAAGCGCAATTATTTGATATGGATGCTGATTATTACGTCGGTGCTTTCGACCAAAGTGCAGGGAGTGGTCAATTAGATTATTCTTGGGGTGAATACAATACAACAACACACAAATTATCGCCAAAAAGAATTTTTGGTGCTAAAATAGGGACTGATTTTTACGCTATTCATTTCAGTTTAGCACCACAAACGAGTATTTATCATATAACGTATTACAAGTTAGGAGAAACAGATTCAGTAGCATACGATTTGAATTTTACCGCTTATTCTAGTAAAAATTACGTTTACACGAATCTTTTCGATCAATCCGTATTAGATCTTGAGCCAAAGACGAGCGAATGGGATTTATTCTTTGGTCAGTACTACTCCAATGTTGGTGGTGGAATGATGTATAAAGTAGCAGGTGTTTTAAATAACTTAAAAACAGAAGTAGCGAAAGTTATTGATACAGACCCAGCAAACTACACCATTGATGGTTCAGAAGTATATGAAACAGAAAATAACATCATTAGTTACAAATGGAAAGCGTCAGGACAAAGTGGTACTACAATCGCAGATACAGTTGTATACTTTGTAAAAGCAGTAGATGGTGCTATCTGGAAAGTCCGTTTCACAGGTTTCATTAGTGGTATTGGAAGTGATCCGTTAGCGGGTTCTTACATTCTAGACAAAGAATTGATTTCTGCTGTTGGCGTAAATGATGTTGCTGAAGTGTTTACACAAATCTATCCAAATCCTGCAAACCAATCGGTTCAATTAGTCGTAGATGCTAATGACAATACGCAAGTAGACGTTTACAGCTTATCAGGTGCAAAAGTATATACAACTACGATCAATGGAGGTTTACAAACACTTCAAATTAATACGGCTGAATTAATGAACGGCATGTATCAAGTAGTGGTAAATTCTAATGGAATTAAAACAAATAAAAAGTTGATTATTCAACATTAATTTATAAATCAAAATCATGAAAAAAGTTCTATTTTCTATTTTGTCCTTCGGAATTATGGGGACTAGTTTTGCTCAAGTAGCTACTGACACTGTTACAACAGGTGCTGGTTATTTAAATCAGCAGTTTTACAAATTAGCGGATGGTAGCGAAACTACTATGGAAGCAACAAGTTGGCACTTAGCATTTCGACCAAACGTAGGTCAATTTGGAGCAGCTATTCGTTTTAACAGCTTAATGGGAGATTTGAGATTATTACCTAACGCAGATGTAGATGAATCACTTGTAACTGCTGATACAACAGGTTGGGCAACTCAGACTTCTCTTTATGATTTAGATAGTAATATCTTAGTGGGAGCGTTTAACCAAAATAGTGAAATAGAAATTTCAGGTGATCAATTTGATTATTCTTGGGGGCAATATGTGATGGCTTCTCATTCAGTTGTCGCTAAAAGAGCTTTTGGAGCAAAAATCGGAAGTGACTTTTTCGTGTTCAAGTTTTCATTGAATGCTGTGGCAAAAATTTACACCGTAACTTATTTCAAATTAGGCGATGCTGCTGAAGTTACTTATGATGTGGATATGAGCGCTAGTAACGATAAGAATTTCGTGTATTCTAATATCATCGATAAAAGTACGCTAGATGCGGAACCAAAAGCGACGGAATGGGACTTATTCTTCGGACAGTATTACACAAATGTAGGTGGTGGGATGATGTATAAAGTGGCGGGTGTGTTAAATAATCTAAACACACAAGTGGCAAAGGTAATCGATTCAGATCCAACTAACTATACGTATACAACAAACGAAAGTTTCTCCATTAATAATAATGTGATTAGTTACACATGGAAAGCTTCAGGTCAAGGTGGAACTACCATCGCTGATACGGTTGTCTATTTCGTAAAAGCAACGGATGGTGCTATTTGGAAAGTACGTTTTACGGGCTTCATTAGTGGCGCAGGAAGTGATCCATTAGCGGGTTCTTACATCTTCGATAAAGAATTGATTTCTGCTGTTGGAGTAAATGATGTGGCTACTGTGTTTACACAATTGTATCCGAATCCTGCAAATGACAATGTTCAATTAGTAGTGGATGCTGCTGAAAATACAACGGTAGAAATTTACAGTTTGTCTGGTGCGAAAGTTTACTCAAACACAATCAACGGAGGATTGCAAACACTTCCAATAAATACAGCCGAATTAATGAATGGTATGTATCAAGTGGTAGTCACTTCTAACGGATTACAAACAGCTAAAAAGTTAGTTGTTCAACATTAATAGTTTTATAATAGTTAAAATATAGAGCACGGCTGATCTTAAATTGGAGTTGTCCGTGCTCTATTTTATATTTGTAAACCATAGAAAGCAGAAAGTCATTTTACTTTTGCTTCTTTTTTAATAGCACATTGAAAACAATAAAATATTTAATTCTTTTTACATCCGTTTTTATTTGTTCACTCGCTTTTGGACAATTTGAAATACAGGTTATTTCTGAAGAAACTAATTTACCTATTCAAAATGCTATTGTGAAAATTGTTTCTCCTAAAGGAAATGAGAAAATATTCACTACCAATCAACACGGACTTTTTCCTCTTACCATTGAAAAAGGTACTTCCCCAATGGATTATAGTATTCAAATTGAAGCCCCAGGTTTTGAACCTTTTAATTTTGTATACGATGGATCACAAGGTGCTATTTGTCCATTAACACCAGTCTCTGAGAAGATTGACAACATTGTGATTACAGGACAAATATCTATGACTACCGCTGAAAAATCGGTTCACAAGATTCGTGTTATAGATCGAAAAACTATTGATGCCAAAGGTGCTGTCAGCCTTAGAGATGTCTTAACAAATGAACTTAACATCCGAATTACACAAGATCAAATGCTAGGTTCTGGAATGCAACTACAAGGACTTGGTGGTGAGAATGTTAAAATTCTAATCGATGGTGTTCCTGTTATTGGTCGTATGAATGGCGATGTTGATTTAAGTCAAATTAACTTAAACGATATCGAACGCATTGAAATGGTTGAAGGTCCATTGAGTGTGAATTACGGTTCAAACGCATTAGCTGGAACGATTAATTTGATTACTAAAAAGACGGCACGAAAAGGACTTCAAGTGAATTTGAACACCTATTATGAAACCGTTGGAAATTACAATATCGACGGAAAAGTTTCATATAACTACGGTAAACACCGTTTTTCTGTCTCTGGAATGCGGAATTTCTTTGACGGTTGGAAAAATACCGACCCATTTATTCAATTTCCTAAATCTACCTTAGCAGACACCAATAGAGTGAGTGAATGGCGTCCGAAAGAGCAATACTCGGCAGATGTTCATTATTCTTTTGTAGGAAAGAAATTCTCTATCAACCCATTTGCTGATTTCTACAAAGAAACCATGACCAATCGAGGTATGCCACGCAAACCTGATTTCATTAATGCTTTTGATGATGTTTTTAAAACGAATCGAACCAATCAAGGAATTGATTTTAGAGTGTTTCCAAGTGCAAAATACAAAATTCAAGGAGTCGTAGCACATAACTACTATTCCCGGTTTAAAAACACCTACATCAAAGATTTAACCACCTTAAAATCGACTTTAACACCGACTCCATCGGATCAAGATACTTCTGTTTTCAGAACCATCATGTCTCGTTCTTCATTTACAAGTGCTTCTATTGCTCAAAAAATTGATTACGAAGTAGGCTATGATGTCAATTTCGATATGGCGACTGGAAAACGTATTAGCGATACTAGTAAAACAATGGGTGATTACGCAGTTTATAGCTCGATGGAATGGAAAGCATTCAAGGAATTCATCGTTCGCCCAGCTGCTCGTATTGCCTACAACTCTGTCTTTAAATTCAATATTGTACCTTCTTTAAACCTCAAATACTCCGTCAAGAAATGGGATTTTAGAACCAGCTATGCGAAAGGATACCGCGCACCTTCCATGAAGGAATTATACATGGACTTCGTAGATATCAATCACGATATTCATGGAAATGCGAATTTAAAACCAGAACAATCCCATAATATACAAGCTTGGATAAATTATCGTTTAGACCTTCCAAAAGCGAAATTTAATAGCGCTATTGATTTTGAAATCAACGGATATTACCAAGCTGTCAGCGATAAAATTACACTTTCACAAAATTCAACGGGTGCCATTTATTCTTACTTTAACTTGAATCGTTTTGAGTCCACAGGTGGAAAATTCATCGTTACCTATAAGAATGATTGGATAACCGCAAAGCTAGGAGGTTCTGTCGTTGCTGTGAAAACAGACTTAGGAAATAGTAAATTCACAGCCTCACCTGAATTAACTTCCTCAGTGATGTACAATTGGAGACAGTTAGGAATGAATTTCTCCATATTTTACAAATACACAGGGAAGGCGGTTACTTTCTTACAAACCGAAACGGATTTAATTCAAACATTTATCTCGGATTACAACATGTTAGATATCAATGTTTCAAAATCATTTTGGAAAAATCATATTTTAGTAGCTATTGGCGCGAAGAATTTACTGAATGTAACGAGTGTAAATAGTCAAGGTGCTACAGGAGGAATTCACTCGAGCGGTGGCAATTCTTCTCCGATTGCTTGGGGTAGAAGTATGTATGTCCGTTTATCTTTGAATTTCGATACTTTTAGACATTTTAATAAGAAAAAATGAAAAATATACTTCTTTTATTGAGTTTAAGTGCTGTTTTGATGAGTTGTTTGAAAGAAGAAATAGCGATTTCAAAACCTCAGAAAACAAATATTAACTCGTATGTCACTTCACTTCCACTTGGTGTAGACTATAAGTCACAGTTATATTACAACTTAGAAAAAGAGGAAATTATTTTAACTTCTGATCGAGAGGCGTGGGATTTAGGATTTGAAACATCTAACGATGGCTACCGAATTTTGATAAACAATGGTCGAATGGGTGGTTTGAAACTATTGAGTACGACTGATTTCGCCGCTGTAACGACTAATCCAAATACAGATTGGAGCTACGATCCTGCTTCTGCTAATTTAGATTCTACTTTTGTAGGCGACTGGCGAAATACCAACAACATTTACCTTGTTGACTTAGGAAGTAATATATTAGGAACTTCATTGGGGAAGTATAAGTTTAGAATTCTCTCTGTAACTGCGACAGATTACACCATAGAATACTGTAAATTAAGCGAAACAACGCCTCAACAAGCAACCATTAGTAAAGAGTCCGATTATAATTTCAGCCTCTTTAATTTACGTTCTGGAGAACAAGTAACGGTTGGAAACACACCCAAAAAGACGGATTTTGATATTTGTCTAAGAACGTACACACACATTTACGAAGATGGAATGCCTTACATGGTGGTTGGATGTATGTTAAACGACTATAATACAGCTGCAGCAAAGATAAATACATCTGACTTTGACGGCGTTACTTACGAAGATGCTTTAGGATTGGTGTATCGTTCGAATATTGATGCTATCGGATTTGAGTGGAAAATTTATGATTTTGATACTTCTACTTATTCCATTGACCTCAATAAAGTATTTGTCATTAAAACTCAAAATGGTGACTATTTTAAGATTCGCTTTTTAGATTTCTATGATGATCTAGGCGTAAAGGGTTCAACTAAGGTGGAGATTCAAAAGTTAATACCTTAATACTTTACTTCAAAGGGATAAATAGTATGTTGATTTTCTCCATTTAGAAAAGATAATCTTTCTCTAATAAATGAGAAATTCGCCCTCATCTCTCTTTGCCACTCTGGTTATATTTTGCTTTTCATAAGAGTTAAAAGTGTATTTGATTTAAATAAAATTTCATTAAAAACAGGCTTATTATTCGGATTAAAAAAAATCAGTTTTAGCCTAATTTATGGCATTTATTTTCAAATAAGCAGCTATATTGAACTATTTATCCCATATATTTTACTATTTTGGTCAAAATCAGTATTTGATCACTAGAGAATTATCCATTCAATGGTTCTTTTCTTTCATCGGATGAATCTTCTGATTCTGTTAGTCTTTTGAAGATTCTTTCTCCTATCATTTAGGTAATCCGAGGTAATTAGTATTTATAAATATTTTAAAAAAATCATACTATTTTTTATGCACATTGTTGATATTTCCATTTTCGTTCTTTACATGCTTTTAATGCTTGGTATTGGTATTTACTTTCTAAAACGCAATAAATCACAAGAAGATTACTACGTCGGTGGTCGTGGAATGAAAGCCATTTATATCGGGTTATCCACTGTTGCAACAGATGTTGGTGGAGGTTTTTCGATTGGTTTGGGTGGTTTGGGATTTTTAATTGGTATCGCTGGAAGTTGGATGCTTTTCACAGGATTAATTGGCGCATGGTTGAGTGCTGTTTTTCTTATTCCTCGTATTTATCCTCTGGCAAAAAAACATAACTTTTTAAGTTTTCCACAAGTACTAAATCACTATTACAATGGAAAAGTAGCCTTGATTGCGGGTGTTATCTCCTTAATTGGATATATTGGCTTCACGAGCTCTCAAGTTTTAGCTGGAGCAAAATTAGCTTCGGCCACGTTTCCTTCTATCACAATTATTGATGCCGTATTGATCATGGGTGTGGTAGTCATTAGTTACACTGTATTAGGTGGTTTGAAAGCCGTTATTTATACCGATACGATACAATGGATTATTTTAATGGTGGGACTTATTTTCGTGGGAATACCACTTGGCTATATTAAAGTAGGCGGTTGGGAAGCTATTCAAGCCTATCTACCAAGTAGTTTCTTCGACCTTAGTAATATAACATTTGTACAAATCATCAATTGGTTTGTTACGATCGTTCCGATTTGGTTTGTTGGAATGACGCTTTATCAACGTATTTATGCCGCAAAAGACGAGAAAACGGCTAAAAAAGCGTGGTTTATAGCAGGATTGTTTGAATATCCCATCATGGCATTCATGGGAATTGCTTTAGGATTATTGAGTCGTGTCGCTTTTGAACAAGGAATGTTTACCGAATTTGGTTACGCTCCAGGAAGTCCTATCGATGAAGAAATTGGATTGCCACTTTTCTTAGCACACATCTTCCCTATCGGATTAATGGGATTGTTGATGTCTTCTTATTTCTCAGCAATTATGTCCACAGCCGATAGTTGCTTGATTGCGGCATCTGGAAATTTCACTACTGACATCTTAAACCTATCGATTGATAACACGAAAGGAATTCGTTATTCACAACTCGCTACTTTGGTCATCGGTGTATTAGCTATTATATTAGCAACGTTGATGGAAAACGTCTTAGAATTAATGCTGTACTCTTACGGCTTTATGGTTTCTGGATTATTCATCCCCGTTTTAGGAACTATGCTCCTGAAGAAACCCTCTTCCAAGGCCGCTTTTTATTCAATGATATTAGGTGGTGGAACAACACTCCTACTCTTGTTCTCCCATTTCTCTTTGCCTTTTGGATTAGACCCTAATTTCTTTGGAATTCTTATTTCAGCTGGTACTTTTATCCTAGTGCAGTTTATCGATAACAACAAAGATCCCGTTTTTAATAGTGCTGCTTAACGATGTGGTTGAAAAAGTTACCGCTATGCATTGCTTTGATCGAATAGAAGACAAAGAGAAAACGACGCTGCGCCCTTGGCAAAAACCTTGGCACTAATTCGATAATCTCATTGCAAAGCTTTGTGATTAAAAAATAAACCTATCGAAAAAAAATGTATTTTAGTACATAACAAGATGAATATGACAGAAAATGAACTAGCAAATAAGATTTTAGGGCGTGCCATAGAAGTTCATAAAGCATTCGGTCCTGGATTACTGGAAAATGCCTATCAGGAATGTCTATTTTAGAAATTATCAAAAGATGGATCGCGGATCGTGAAAGAAAAATCAATGCCGTTGGTATTTGAAGAAGTCCAATTGGAATGCGGGTATAGAATTGATATATTGGTAGAAAATAAAGTCGTTATTGAAATCAAAAGTGTGGATGCATTAAACGAAGTTCATCTAGCTCAAACTTTAACTTATCTTAAACTAGGTGATTACAAATTGGGATTATTGATGAACTTTAATGTTGCCTTATTGAGGAATGGAATTAAGCGAGTTGTGAATGGATTGTAAGGGTTTAACCGCAACGCAAAGAAGGCGCAATGGACGCAAAGAAAAGTCCACTCTGCGCCCTTGGCGAAAACCTTGGCGACTTCGCGGTTAAAAAAAAATAGAATATGATTGTTGGATTGCTTCATCAACAAGCGCCCTGAATTCAGTTGAAACTTCCTTAAAGGCGCCATTGATGTTTTTTAACAGTCATGATGTTAAAAAGAATATACTACATGCAGATAGAAATTTCTTCCCATTCGTGGAATACTGTTCCAATCTGAAAAGGTCGAATAATAAGCATTAAACATATTCTCGACACCTGTTCTAGCTAGCAATGTGGACGTTTTACCAAATTTAAAGGTATAGCTAACACTGGCATTTAAAATCGCCCAATCAGATTTTCTATTTTCTCCGTATTCAGGACTAAATTCTGTTTGCGTTGCATTTCCTTTCACCAACACTTCAGCGGTAAAACGCTTGATAAAATAATTAACAGAAGTGACATAGCGCACTGGACTGATGTAAGGCAAGTTATTCCTCTGGAAGTCTTTACCATAGCTATACGTCATTTGACCTTTCCAAGTAATGTTTTTAGGAAAACGGTATTCGACAATTAAATCGGAATTGATAATCGTGCTGTATTTTAAACTCTCATACACTTTTATTCCGTTCGCTCCAATTGACATCGCTAATAAGGTCGGATCTACTTTTCCGATGATGTAATTGTTGATATGGAAATACGACCCCGCTAATTTGACACTAAATCGTTTTTTCTTATAGGCTACTGAAAAAGAAGCATCGAACGACTCTTCGTTTTTCAACGTTGGATTTCCGACATAATCGTAACGATCAAAACTGTTGAATAAATAAAACCCATATCCTTCTGTGACAGATGGCGCTCTATCGCCGTAGCCAATGCCAAAATCGAAATTAAAAATGTTCTTTTCAAATCGGTAATGAGCGGACAAACTTTTCACGACACGTAATTTTTGGTCGGTCAATTCAGGATAGAAAATTTGCAAACTCTGCAATCCGAAAGTATCTGGTAACGAGTTTAGGTTTACACCGATACTTCCTGAGAAAACAAGCGAAGAATGCGCATCTAATTTCCAGGTATCACCAAAAAAAACACTGCTAAATAAAGTACGAACATCTGGCCACGTGTACATAAACATTAGCTTTTCATCTGAATCTGCTGGATACATGGTCATTTCAGCAATAGATCGGTTGTAATAGCCATTTACGTTCACCGATACTTGATGTTTGTTGAGGTCTAATTTCATATCGGAATACATGCCATACGTATCTGTCCAACCGGGCATGTCCATGTGAATGGGTACATAAGGACGTTTGGTGTCATCCATCACGTGTGTGACTTTGTTGAAATACACTTTCGTTTCCCAATTTTTGATAATGGAAGAATCCTTCCGATACTCATATTTCAAGGAAGTTATTAAGGCTTTTGCCAATGAAACATCCATCGTTAAAGCAGGATAACCGACATTTGTCGCATGATCATAAATTACAGACGCTTCCAAACTATTGTACGGATTGATTAACCAACCTGCTGCAGCGGAAGTATTCGTTTTGCTAAATTGTGAAAAATCTACTTTGCGATTTCCACCTGCTTTATAATTATCGGCACTTCGATGCGTCAAATCCAAACTTAGGTAAAATGAACTATCGACATAGCGAATAGCACCGCCTAAAATACGTTGTAAGTTGTTGCTTTCAATTCCAGCGTTGACGCCACCACTCCATCCTAATTTTCCAGCATCGGCGCGTTTTCGTTTCAAATCAATTGAGCCACCAATTGTTGACCCGTGCTTCGTTCCTTGTTGTCCCGAACTAATAATCGCTTCCGAGAGATTGGAGATTTCTACATACGAAGTAATCGGATCCATTTTATCGGTACAGGCACCAAAAATGCGCATTCCGTCAATTGTCACCACTGTTCTTTCTGTTGCCATAGAGTTTAACAACGGCTCCCACGCATAAGCGCCACGCTTCATCATCTCTATTTTACCCGATTGTTCTAAATACTCATCGATAGACGACAAAGGCTTCACTTGTAATTGACTGGACGCCGATTTTTTAGCCGAAATGACGATGGTATTTAATAGTTGGATGCTCGCAGAATCAATTTCAGTTATTTCAGTTATTTGAGAAAACGAATTGAAAGCATACAACAATCCTATAAGGAAAAGTGTTATCTTTTTCATCTTTTACTTTTTTATAAGTCGGCGAAGAAAATTTCCCCACCGACTATTGAAATAACTTTAAAATTCTACCTCGAAGAAGATGCTACTTTCCGTAACCGTTTCTGTAATTTCTTCTCCCTTTTGCAATTCATTACTTGCATCCGATACCTGCAAATTGATTTTCCAATAACCTGTCATTGTCAACGACAACTTTCCATTGTAAAGACCATCTACATCTGTTTGAACTAAATCAACATTGTTTGGTGAACCGTGATTTCCCATACTTGGCATTCTTGGATCAATTTTCACTTTATAGCCATTCACAGGTGAAAAAGTCGTCATGTTGTCCATTTTGTAAAGCATCGCTTGCATATCATTCACTCCAACTTTTGGGCTACTTGGATTTACAAATGCTAAAATGTATTTAACAGAGTCTATTCCAGTAAAAGTAGTAACACGACGTTTTGCAACATTGTTCACAACTACTTTTTCCGTTGCTGAGTAATTAACCCCGGCAATTTCGTAGTCGATGGTTAGCTCCCAATATTCTGTTTCATTACTTGCCATTTGGAAAATAACAAATCCATCGTATAAACTTGTCTTACTTGCTGTTTTTGTAAAATCAGATATTGGACAACTGTGTTCTTTAGACATCATGTGCATCATTGGATTCACAGCGATGTTCACCGTACTTTCATACGCCTGTGTAGCTGTATTTTTTACACGCATGAATAAAGCGTTGTGACCTATTTTAAAATCACCCGATTTAGTGTATAATTCTATTGTGTGTGTTGCGTTCGAAATATCTTGCACCTTCGTTAAACCTTCTGTTTCGATAGGTGTTGGTAAAACGGTATCGTCAACTGGTGGTGTAACGTCTTTTTTACACGCAAATGCAAATATAGCGATGGCTGCAAAAGCAACTATTTTTTTAATTGTTTTCATCTTTCTTAATTTTAATTTTTAAATAATACGGTTTCACTATTCTGAATCATTTAAGACCCAAAAAAAGTGTTATTAATTGGAAATTAAGAAAGTAAAGTCGGAGGATGGAAGATAGAAAAAATGGCTTCTTTTTGATACATATTAGTATAAGAATTCACAGATGAGTTTTCTAGAATCAAAACGGACTTTTCAAAGACAAATGGTGTAATGTCAGCATAGAAAAGCAAACTCATTTCGTTGACATTTACTTTTTTAGAATCAGACGCTGGCGTTTCATCTTGTGCCTCTTTTGCCAATTCTTTTACAAGATGACATTTACCGTTACATTCTAGCTCTGGTTTGTTGGTATTCTCACAAAGTTCAGTACTGATATACTCATAATTCAATGCATAATCGATGATCGGATAAATCGGCCGAATCATCAAGTGTAATGCAAATATGAATATCATCCATCTCATGTGTCAAAGATAAGGACTCTTTAAGGAATAGAACATGATAATTGTCATCTTTCTAAAGAGGATGAGATAATTTAGGAGTTTTTTATCGTGGAATATAATTTTATTTGATTTTGAGAGAAGATTTAGTTTGATCTACTTAATTTTTCATTACTGTAGATTTAAAATAATTTCATACTTTTAAGCTATTCGAGGAATGGGTATATTTAACGAATTGAATAACATTCAAATAAGAACATGAAAACACTATTTCTTAGTATATCAGTAATAATTTCACTTTGTTCCTGCAAACAAAAAACTTCGATATATACTAATGAGAATAAAATAAAAATTGTAGAACAGAAATCAATTGTAGAAGATACTATATACTATGACTTTTATAATTCCTATCTAAGTTTTACTGTTATTTGTATAGATACAATTCCTTACAGTCATTTAATAATATTAAATGCTGGTAAAGGTATAAATGAACATATCGATTTTGCAGATAATGAAAAGTCTTTTTTTGATCATCGTGATGGTAATATTAAAATGTTATCTTATTACTTTGATAATGATACTGTAGAATGTAAATACAAAATCTATAATGACACTCTCGAATGGAGTGTGTCATAAAACTGTAGACCAAGTTAAGCTATAAAGTTTAAAAAGTATTAAATTTAAGTTTTATGGTAGAAAAAAGAAAAAAATACAGCAGAGAATTCAAGATTACCGCTGTAGAATTAAGCATTGCCCGTGGGCAAGTAAAAGAAGTTGCAGAAGAACTAGGAATAGAACCACAGTTACTTTCCTCTTGGAGGTATCAATTGAAAAGCGATAAAGGCATTGCGTTTCCTGGTAACGGGAAGAAAAAGCAAACGCCTGGAGAAAAGGAGAATGCAGCGCTGAGAAAAGAGTTAGCAGATGCAAGATTAGAATGCGACATCTTAAAAAAGGCCATAAGCATCTTCTCCTCGAGCGACAGGAAAAATATGCGTTCATAAAGACGCACCAGGGGATGTTCCCTGTTGAGAAGATGTGTGAGGTTTTCAAAGTTAGTACAAGTGCATTTTATGATTGGAAGGCAGGTCGCTCAACCAAACGAATTGAGCGAGAAGCACGTATTAAGGCAGAAGTCCAACTGATTTGGGGGCCAGTAGATATACATACGGTAGTCCAAGAATTTGGGAAGAATTTAAAAAGTCTGAAGATAACGATAAGGTGTCTAGATCTTTAATAGCACGGGTAATGAGAAAGTATGGATTTAAATCCGTGCACGCAAAGAAATTCAGAGTTACAACTGATTCAGAGCACAATCATCCAGTATGTGAAAATGTTTTAGATAGAAACTTTTCAGCAACAAGAAAGGCTCAAAAATGGGTGTCCGACATTACTTATATTCATACAAAAGAAGGCTGGCTATATCTTACTACAATTATCGATTTATATGACAGAAAAGTAATTGGATGGTCTTTTAGCAAAGGGATGTCAGCTAGTGAAACAATCCTCCCAACTTGGAGAATGGCTATAGTAAACAGACCTATTGAACTTCCTTTAATCTTTCATTCAGACAGAGGTGTTCAGTATGCATGCAAGGCGTTCAGAAATCTACTTAGCAACCCTTTAATTACGCAAAGCATGTCTGGAAAAGGGAATTGCTGGGACAATGCTGTAGCTGAAAGTTTTTTTTTAAAACAATGAAGGTTGAAAGAGTTTATCAAACTCGCTATAGAACAATAGAAGAGGCTAAAATAGACCTGTTTGATTATATAGAGACATGGTACAATAAAAAACGTTTGCATAGTGCAATTGGAATGAAATCTATACAGGAGTTTGAAGAAATGAATAAAGATGATTATATTCGTGATGTAGCTTAACTATGTCTACAGAAAAGTTAGGCAAGTCCAGCACTCCCATTGTTAATCGCACCTTTATAATAAAGCGCATAAATTACCTCTATTAATGCGGATTTTGAAGCCGTCCATAAAAAGTCCGACTTTATAGTTTTGCTGTTTTCGTTCTCTGATTGTCCGTTTAATTTATTTTGTATGAATTTATACAGTTTTGTGTTCAGCAATAATTTCGCCACCAAATGTCCGCCATTGGTAATTTGATCTGCATCTTCTCGTAAAAGAAGATATGAGGGGACAGCTGACAAGTTTGCATTTTTTCTTAGAAATAGCGTCTCATCGGAAAAAGTTTTTTCGCTGTTCATGTAGCCAATAAAATCAATGTGGGTTTCGTAAAAGTAGGTTATCTTCTTCAGTTCGCATTCTAGATGTTTTTTACTAATTTCAAAACACTGAATTTGTGAAAAATGAATCATCTTCGTTGCCTTGTTGCAGTACAATAATTCTGATATCGGTCAGCTTGGATAACATTTTTTGCAAAAAATCACAATTATTAGTTTATTACAAAATAATATCATATCTTGCAATTACTAACATTTTAAATTTATAAGCATGGATTGCTTAAAAAATGTAAAATACTATCCTCTTGGACAGGCAGAGCTAGAATTAACTGAAAATTCGTTAAGGATTAAGAATCTTTCTGATTCTGGATTAGATGGAATAATGATTGAAGTTAATGGGGCAGAAGACTTTAATTTAGATTTTAAAGACTTTCAGATTGGAATCGACAATTCATTTAATGTTTCACATATTGGAATTGATGAATGGGGGCGTTTGAAAACACTAGCCCAACAATCTATCTATTTCAACCCAAACACAAAGAGAGTTGAAACAGCTTTTAATAGCAGGATGTCATCCAAAAATGGTATTTGGCTTGAGGGTATATTAAATAATTCAACCGTTTTTCAAGGCAGATACCCTAATCCTGAATATGACCCTTGTGTAAATTGGTGGCCTTTAGTAGCAGGGGCTGTTGGATGGGTGGTTAGTAAGATAGATTATAACTACAAAAAAGAATCTGGTCCAGATGGTGTTACAACTACTCATGAAGTTTCTTGGAATAATAATCTTTCTGGAGGCGATAAAGACGGAAGTGTAATAACTTTCGATGGTATTAGATTTAATGCTAATAACCTTTTATACACTTCTAAAGAAACTTTTCCGAAAGAAATCCCAACAAATGAAATAAAGGCTGTTCAAATTACAGCTAGAAATTATAGTCAACTTGAAATAATAGGTGGTAAAATATGCTAAAACATTTTGCACAGTTATATTTTCGCATAGGGAGTCTTGTTCTTTTAATTATATTGACAAGTTGTAACGAATTTGACAATGATACAATTTACAAGCCTGGAAGATTATGGAATTATAAAGTATCTATTGCTGATTCATCGGGAATTGTAATAGATACTTTTTTGTTGAATATGTCAACAAGAAAATCATCAGCTATAGAAAAGATTATTAGACCTATTACGGTATGTTATGAATACATCGAAACAGATTCAATAGTAAGTAGAGAATGTACAGGTGTTAGAGATGATAAAAATTCAATTTCACTTCACCCACCAAGAGAACATAAGTTAGAATTTACAGAAGTTCTTCCTTTTCCTAGTGCAAGTAAACAATTTAAAAATAATTCATGGGAGTGGTATAAAGCGGAGGTCGATTTAAGCATACAAAAAGCTTCATATTTTGATAAAAATATAAATAAGACTGTTGACTTAGCTGGTATGAAAATTAAACAAGAATTATGGATTACTGATACATTAACTTTATCTTATAAAGACAATAACTATCTTTGTTACATTATTGAAGGAAAAAACACTAGCCATACTTCCGAACTTGGTGAATTTAAGTGCAAGTATTTTTTCAATAATGAATTAGGATTTATAAAGCTTATTTACGAAACGCCATGGAAAGAAACATATGAATTGATTTTAATTAATCATTCTTTCTAATCAAACGTAAAATGTCGCGGAATCGATAACCTGTGGTTCAGAAAAATGGCAGATAAACGCTTCGTTTTAAAGATTACTGCAAGAAAGAAGTTTATACTTCGTACTTTGGTTTCACTCTGAAGTTGCTACTTTTATAAACCACCAACCGATAAAATTTGCGGTTTCAAGTGCTTGAAATATTCAATTTCTTCCTGTTCTGATTTGAATTGATAACTGGAAGAAAATTTCCTTAGTTCTTGGTAATGTTCGAAAATTAGTAATTTTTGAGTTTCACATTTTTGAATTTCTGACTGGTTTGAATTACTGATTTTCGTCATTTCTTTTTCCAGTTTAACTGATAATTTGCTAAAATAATTTTTCATAATATATAGGCTTTTGAGTTTTTGTCTTTTACGCATAACATTATGAACTAGTTTTATAACTAGAAAATTGGAACTGAAAAGTGAACGGTTGAAAATAAAAACAAAAAACGCCTAGCTTATGCCAGGCGCTTGATGATTGGAATGCAGTTTTTTTTAATCTGTCAATGTGATGATTAACTTATTTTTTTGCTGTTCAATCTGAACATTTTGACCGGGTTTAAATCCTATTTCTTCTAGCCATTTTCCCTTTAAAAGGATTTCCGGAACAATCATTTTGTTATAACTTCTAAGAATGATTTTCGGTTGAATTTTCAGTTTCCGTGTTTTTTTCATGGTTAGATGATTTTGGCGGTTAATGATTCGTTTGATTGAGCAAATAACTTTTGTCTGAGCAGCTGCATATCATCACTTACCTTTTGTTCTACAACTTTAGCATAAATCTGCGTGGTACGAATGCTGTTGTGTCCAAGCATGGCACTAACTGTTTCAATCGGAACTCCGTTTGCGAGCGTGATAGTTGTTGCAAAGGTATGGCGTGCGATATGGGAGGTTAACTTCTTGTTGATTCCGCAGATGTCTGCAATTTCTTTCAGGTAGGCATTGTAACGCTGGTTGCTGTTGACAGGAAGTAATTTATCGTATTTGATACAATATTCATTATTGCGGTATTTTTCAATCATCTGCAAAGCTACAGGAAGCAAGGGAACACTTTCTTTTGTCCCTGTTTTTTGGCGTAAAGTTGATAACCACAAATTACCGTCCAAACCTTTCATGACTGCATTTTGTCTGAACTCGTACACATCGGAATAAGCAAAGCCTGTATAGCAACAAAAAATGAATACGTCCCGGACTTCTTCCAAGCGTGGAGCGTGGAATTTTTTGTTGATGATAAGATTAATTTCGTCCTGGTTTAAAATCTCTCTTTCGGGATTGGAGTAGGAACATTTGAATTGATTAAACGGATTTGAGGGAATCCAGTCCAAACCTACTGCCATGTTCATGATTTTTTTGAGATTCTTGATGTATTTGTGTGCAGTATTGGATTGGAGATTATCAACTGTCAGCAGGTAATGTTCGAACTCTGTTACAAAACGCAACCGCATTTCGGGCAGGGGCATATTGTCTTTTTTGTATTGGTGCTGCATGAATGCTTCTACTTTGTTTTTGGTAATGATGTAGCGTGCATACGTTTTTGAAACGACCTTACCGATTTTGACCTGTTCGGATAATTTTAAATTGTGGTAGTCGAAGGCTTCGAGGATGGTTTTGTGTTTTGGTTGTTCTTCAACGTCTCTGCCCAGGTATTTATCCCGAATTTCTTTACTGGTTGTGCTTCCTTTTTGTGTTATTTCCAATACAAACAGGTGGTTGATTTCGGAACGAATTTTTTCCAGTTTGTTATTGATTAACAAAGCACTTTTATGGGTGTTCTTGACTTTGGATTTTTTCGTATCCCAATCGCTTAACGAAACATAAAAGTTGGTTGAAAATTCTGCTCGTTTACTTTCAATGTAAAGACGAACATAAATCTGCGCTTCTCCATTTCTGGTTCTTTGCTTGTTCGGGTAGAACAAAAAGCTGATTTTTTGATTTGTACTTGCCATAATCTTACTGATAATTTGGTTACTGTTTCTTAAGCCTATCAAGGGAGAAGCAATAAATCAAATGTGAATCAGCTAGCAAAATAAGGTTATTATTCTGCTGGCTGATCAGCTGGCTGTTTATTTGTATTTGATTGATTTTCTTTGTTTTTAGTCAAGAAATACAAAAGTCAAACTATCAGTAAAATCAAGGAATTTGATGGTATATAATGAAAAAAGCCACCTAATTAGGTGGCTTTCAGTGATCCCGCTGGGAACAGCGGTTATTTTTAAGTCTCTATTTTACAGATAATTAAGTCAAATCATTTAATAAGGTTACTGTATAGGTTACTCGAAACTTATACTTATTTGCACTTATTTGAATGAACGATTACAATACAAATATAATCTAAACCATTGATAAACACAAACAAAAGACTGTAAATTTTATGATTTTATAGTTTGTGGATTAATCGCTTTTAGGTAGTCTAATGCAATATTCCTTCCACCTCATCGGGATTTAGACCTAAGTATTCGCAGAACTCACGTATGGTTAAATATTGGTGTGTTTGTTTACCTATTTCTTCTTTGATGTTTTTGATGAGGTAACGGGAATAGCGTTCACTTTTTCCAGTGATGATCATTACATCTTTTGTATGGATAACTATGCGTTTCATTTTTAGTTGATTCGTGCCTTATGCATGCCTTAACTGTATTTATGCTATGGTTGTGGCATATTACTTTCTCTTTTACAAAAATACATGCTTAAAAGGGTTATTCCACCTGCAAAAACACGCTAAAACAGCACAAAGTTTATGGAGCGGAAGTGTTGACTTTGAAGGTATTTGGTTTTATCTGATGTTTGTATTGTCGATGCGCAAAGACAGGTAAAATAGCGGACCTAATAACTCGCTTAGTCATCAAATAAATTTTGAAATATGGCAAGACAAAAAGGGATAATTAAACTAACGGGAAAAGTTGGTGATTTATCATTTTATAAGTCAAAAGATGGGTTCCTTGCTCGTGAGAAAGGTGGAGTTGACGGTGAACGCATCAAAAATGATCCTGCGTTTGTAAGAACTCGTGAAAATGGTGCTGAATTTGGTTCTTCTGCCAGTTCGGGAAAACTGCTTCGGGATTCCATCCGAACAATGATGCAAAATGCTTCTGACGGACGAGTTACGGCAAGATTAATGAAAGTCATGACGCAAGTTAAAAACTTGGATTCGACGAGTGCAAGAGGTGAACGTACCGTTGGTGCTGGAATTGCAACTCCTGCAGCAAAAACATTGTTGAAAGGATTCAACTTTAACAACCGTGCTGTTATAGGTTCTGTGCTGTTTAAAAGCTACACGGTAGATACAGCAACTGGTGTAATTGAACTACAAGGATTTGTTCCTATCAATGACTTAAGCGTTCCCTCGGGTGCAACACATGTAAGTTTAAAAGGCAGTTGGGCAAAAGTGGATTTTTCGGGAGCTGTGTCTTCTGTAGAAGAAACAAATGTTGAGAATCTTCCAATTGATGCGACAGCTACAACTGTTACTCTTACTCCTACGGCTGTACCAACAGGAACAGGAACCGATTTGCACTTACTTATGTTGGAATTCTTCCAGGAAGTCAATGGTGTGCAGTACACGTTGAAAAATGGGGCTTTCAATGTTCTAAGTATTATAGAAATCCAGTAATTCTAAAAAAATGGAAAAAGAATCTTTCGACAAGCTCAAGAAAAAAAATAAAGAGCGTAAACAGGACAAATTGAAGTCTTACTTCAAGCGATGCGGTAAAGAAACGCCGCCCTTCTTCAAAAAGTTGCGTTTAGCAGGGTTAATCATTGCAGCAGTGGGAACAACGGTTCTGGCTGCGCCGATTGCCCTACCCGCAATTGCTGTGTCTATTGCAGGATATCTGGCAACAGCTGGGGCGATTGCAACGGCAGTCAGTCAATCCGCTATTAGTGATGGCGAAGATTGTGAGGAAGACGAAAAGTAAAAAATTGTTATTCATCTGTCGGAGTACGAAAAAATGAAAGTTCTCCGACACAAAACAAAACAGAAATGGAAAAAGAAAATTTATGTGGTGATTTGATCATTAAAGCATCAATCACAAGAAAACCTCCTTTTAAAGCAGGTTCAGAGTTATCAGGAAGAGTAAACTTAAAGCAAGTAGATGTTGAGATTAACGATACTTCAACCGAGGATTCTCAAAATTTCGATATCGCAATGCGCTTTAGAGCTTGTGCTAACGTTAAGGTAGAAGAAAGCGCTAATTCCTAACGTTTGACGTAATTATTACCATTTTAAGTCAAGCAATTGGTCCGATATTTCTAATCCTGTTTGTAACAATATAAGGGATTCACTAATGACAAATTATCCCTATTTGATTAGTACAATTGTCCGCGATGTTGCTTTCAAGTTCTTAAAATAATAATGAAATACTTTCAATCGCAAATAGCTCTTTTTAGACCTTTTTAGAATCGCCTCGGCATATTGTCGAGGCGATTTTTTTTGATTTAATTGACCAATGATCTGAGATATTGAATTTTCAACACTCTAATCTTTTTAGACATTTCGTTAAATGCCTTCTCTTTTCGGTGAAAGTCTTGTAACATGGGCATCGATTTTTCAATCATAAGCATTGTTTGCTGGTTCGCCTTTTCCTTCATAACTTTCTCCAAATCTCGTATTCGCACAAAGGGAATGACTGAACCAATGAGTAAACTCTGAATTTGTTTACCTTCCCATAAAGCAAATAACAACCAAAATAATTTTTGTTTTTCAGCTGCATTATCGCAATAGCACACAAAGCAGTTTGGACAAGGTTGATTCATTGGTCGCCCGCTGTTCATTCCTCGATTAAGGATGAAAAACGAGTGTTCTTTACAACTCATTTCGGGGCGATAGGTTTTTAGTTCAAAATGAAACATAATTATTGATTTAAAATTATGTTTCTGTCGCTTCGCTCCGCCCATTAACCCAAAAGAAAGAGAGAAAAAAAACGACTAAAAGCCGAAAAAAAAGAAAAAAGAAAGCCCGTTTTATAGGGATTGGATGAACTGGATGCAAGGTTTTTTGCTAAAAAAATACTACCCGATTTTTGAACAAAATTGTTATTTGAATGGGAATTGATTTTAAGACAGTAATAGGAATGGAATGGAAAGAGAAACGGAGGGTGGAGATTATTTTAGTAAAACCCGAAGGGCTTGACCTTGCAGAAAGGAAAGACAAGCCCTAAATTTGCGACCATTTTTTATTTTTGAATTAAAATATGGCTAATCTTTATTAGGAAACTTAGGAATATGCATACTGCAATATTTTGAATTCTCAGGATATAAATCTGACATAAAGAAATACTTTTTATCACGATCATATCGAGGTAAGTTTTCCTTCTTTAATATTTTATAAAAATCTTTTTTAAATCTTCTTTTTTCAGCACGATTGGCTAATGTTGTGTTAGCATCATTAAGTGCTCGTTCCCAACGAGTATTATATTTTTCATCCGAGAATTCATTTTTTATATACAAATCATAAAGTTCAATAAAGAATTCTTCAGAGTTGATAAATCGAAAAGATGATTCTATTTTCGGATTAGATTTGTGAAGTGCGACAACTGCTTCTGTAATGTCAAAGGAATTTAGTAAAGTTTCATAAAATGAATGATATCTTATCATTAAATCACCTTGATTAATTTCCTCAAAAGACCCTATGAATCCCCAAAATGGAGCTCTTTTTGTTATCTGATGTAATTGTAATATATAAGCTCCGTAGCAGACTGCCAACGTAATAAATAAATTATGTCTTGAGGCTACATTTATTTCAATCAAATAATTGTGTAACTCTTCCCAAGTTATAAGCTCATTTGAATTTGTAACCAAGCCTTCAATACGTCCATGAATTTCAAAATGAATGATTGGACTTACATTTTTATGCACGCAATGCTCCTTTATTTCAATCATGGAGGTCAATAATTCTTCTTTGCTATTTACAGTGATTAGATGGGCAGAAACCGCTTCATCTTTAAAACCTGAATATCGAAGGATGTCATCATGCAATTCCGTCCCTGTCAATTTATCAGATTTGTCTAATGATTCTATAACGTAGAACGTATTAAAATTAAACCCTTCCATCTTTCATTTAGTAAAAAGCCTTGTGAATTGTCTTGCTTCACAAGTCAATAAGAAAAATTATTATTCATTTTTGGAATTTCTCTAATTAGATTTCTTCATCAATTTTTTCATCAATTTCATCTAAATATGATTGAAGATCAATAGCAGGAACAGTTCCAATTGCTTGTTGCAAGTATCTACTTAATTGCATGAAGAAAGTAACAAGTGAATTTTCAGGCTTACTGAATTTCAGTTCCTTAAATTCTCTATTAGCATAAAACTCTAAATATTTTTCCATCCCATTTTCCATAATTTCCTCATTCGGTTCATGATCAACAAAAAAGCTTCCATAATCAGCAATACAGCCTAAATCAATACTTTTCAATGCTTTCTGATTTTTTATATGATCCTTTAATGTATTGTTATTATTGTGGGTGTAGGTATTTGTACTACATAGAATACCTCCAACAATTTTAGTAAGTGGCCTTGGAGGAAACTTTCTACCTGAGTTAATCATATCTGTACTCGTTCTTAAAAGTTTCCTAACACTTTCTATTTTTTCAGCAGCATATTCAATGTTAGTTTGTCCATCTGAACTACCAGCAATATCAGGTTTAACTTCAAAAACTGCGTATACACCCTCTGCAGGAACATAATGAAAACCATTTTGAGAGAAAATGAATGGTGTGAACCAGTTATCATAAATCACAATGTCAATTTGATGACTCGTACTACCCTCGTGATCAATAACAATTGCCTTATCAACACTATATCGATTAGGAAGATATTTACGAAGCCATTCAATCCAGGCATTTTCCAAGGCATCACCTTTTGAACCAGGATGGGTAATGAATTCTCTATTTGTATTTAGCTGTGCATTCATTTGGCTTTGTAATCCGCCAAATAGCATTTTGATGTCAATTTTATTACTCATAAGAAATTAGTTTTTTATTATCATAATAGTAGAAAGTGAAGTCTTTTACATCACTTTTATTTAAGCTTAAAATCAGTAAAATAGGATTTTTTATCTGAACAGTTTCGCAGTTTGCAATTTCGATCATCGCATTCAAGTCCGTTGTGCTGTAATTCGATGATCCATTTGGATGGGTATGCCATTCTCCGATGTAATATTCCTGTTTTTCCTTAAATAGTTTTTCGAATACTCTTTCTAAACCATCAATTGATCTTTGGAACTGTGTTGGTGTGCTTTTGTATTTCTTTGGAAGAATAACATCTGTTATTTCAACGGACTTAAAGTCAGTAGAATATTTTCCTACGAGAAATCCACCAAATTCATTCGGAAAGTGTTTTAAGGCAATTGCACCAATTCTTTCGATCAGTGATTCCTCGACATATAAGTCCAGATCGTTATGTTTCTTTATTAATTTCAAAATTCAATGATTTTTAAAGAATTGTCAGCTTCCTGAATTACGAAATTGTTTTTTGCTTTTTCTCCAGAAATAATTCTGTTAAGATGCTTGAGGGCAAGTTGTACTAATGTGTTGATATCATTATATGAAGCCCTGAAAGTAGGACTCCAACAACCGGTTGGTTCATAGAGATCTTCTACATCATTATTCAAAACATTTGAGAACTGATTATTTACAAACTTGTAGATGTTGGGATGAAATGCACAAATCAGTTCTTTTGCATGATTGGTAATCGAAAGATTAATCAACTCTGTTTCCAGTTCCAGAGAGTTTAATACATACATTAAATCATTATCTGTTGAACAGTCAACTATCAAGTCATATGGCTTTAAATCGTCAATGAATTTTTTTTGACGTTCGGGATCTGTATAAAATGATTTCACAAGTTTTTCAAAATAGTTATCATTCAATTTTGCTGAATTTAGAAACGGAGATATTTCGTATAGAATTTTCTCTAGCTCTGCAGTCTTGTTCGTGATTCCATTAGCAAATCTGTATTCAGATCTGCAAACATTTTCAGGCTCTTTAATATCATGATCTATAAAATCAATGTATTTGCAACCGCTCCTTGTTAAAGTTTGAGCGATCATGCTGCCAACGGCACCGATACCGATAATCAATATTTTCTTTTCTGTAAGCTCCTTAGAAAACACTCCACGTCCGAAAAAGTATTCATACGATGAATTTCGTGTTAATCCCCAACTGATTTCTGCATCGACCAAAAAGCTGTTCCATTTACCATTTTTACGACCATTGATTCTTTCTGCCACTCCTTCTATTGGAAATTTTCCGACCTCCAATAAAGCCGCTTGCCAATGAATTTCGGTTCCAACAGTTTTATACCCAATAAACAGAGGGATAACTTTCCCTCTTAATTTATTGAAATTTTCACGCTCGTATTCATGCAGGAGATTCAATAAATCTGTCGGTAAACTTAATTCGCTCCACTTGGTATACGCAAACCTGCCTTGCGTCACGGGAGCATCTTCAACATAATAATACAGACCTTCTAATTGTGTTTTCTGTCTATTGTAGTACTGATTCCACTGGCAATTTTTGCTATCGCCTGAAATTGGTATGAACTTCTTAATGAAAAAGTTGTAATTCGTTCTACCTCTAAGCATTCCATCATTCAGCAATGACAACTTGACTGTACCCAACTCTCCTTTGGAAAAAGACTCTTTACATTCTGTAAAAATGAAAGAATAACTGATATCATTAATAGGTGATTCAGCTGCTACAATATGCTCATAATTTAAGTCTTCATCCTGATTAACAATGTACTTTATAATCCAATCTTTGAGAGCATTGAAATCTATTTTCAATTTTTCGGTAATGCTTATGCTATGAGATGTATGAATGCATATATTGCCATTTTGCATCACATGGTTATATGACACTAAATCTTTATTCGAAAAATTGATTGATTCCGAATCATAACTTTTGAGCGGATATTCCAAATTAATTTGAAAGTCAAAAGATAGAGAGTCTTGCAATTCTTCTAGTAAAATTTCGACATTTCCTACAATAGAAAATTCCCTTTGCTCGATGTTATTGATCTTTTTTACAAAGGGAATTTTACTAATAGTTGAATTGATTAAATCAAAGTTCATCTTGCCCGAAACGCTGATTGTTTGACGGAATTGATGGCCCTACTGATGAACCTTTGAGCCCATAGGAACTATTTGATGAGTTTTCTTCTTTGACTTCAAAATCTTCGTTGATTGGAAAATAGAACTTAATGTTTTCCGCATTTTCCTCAATCCGTGTAATCATGGTGTCCATTTTACTAGAAAGAGCCTGTCTTCCCCATGAATCAAGAGATTTTACTACATCATTATTTGAGTTGCCTGGGTCTTTAAGCGTAAATTCATCCTTGGTGATATTGTCTTTAATATAAGTCATCACACCTTTGAGTTTTCCCCAATTGTTCCCTGAAATAGTAGCTTTATCAAAAGCTTTAATTGTTAAGAGTTCCAAAAGGAAAGATTTATATTTCTCTCCATTGGTATTCTTCCAAATTTTAAGCAATCGAATCACTTTCCGTTCATTGTCTTTTGCTTTGATGTGATCGATTTGAGCTTGTATATTGGTTTTGGTATATGTTCCTTTTGTGAATCCCCAAGTGTCTTCGTTGAAATAGATATTCAAATCTTTTTCATCTACATACGTATCCTTGGTTAATTCTCTACCAGGTACTACATCAATGTTAATTTCATCCCCGTCGGCATCAGCATTAAACAACACTCCTATCGAAACTTTTTGTTTTCTAACAGTTGCTATACCTGATTCATGATATTCCTTATACAAGAAATCATAAACATCATTGAACATGTTTTCAATGGTATCAAAAGAATCCCTTTTGAATGGAACAACTAGATCCAAATCAAATTTGATATTGATAGCGGTATGCTTACCAAAAGAGCCGGAGTTGAATGGACTAAAAATATCCGAAGAATATTTACTTTCCATTGCTTCCTTTATCTCGTCACGCTTGTTCTTGTGTTTAGACACCAACCCGTCGATGTGTGCCATTCGATGTGATTTTAAGACATCATCTAAATGTGTGCTTTTTTCAACTGCCATAATAGTTAGTTAGATTAATAAATTTTTTATCCAATTGATAGCAAATGAAATACCATTATATAGTTATTTGTAATATTATTAACAATAATGACAATTTGACACACATATAGCTTTCAAATTGACTAGTTGGCAGATAAATAATATTTACATCAGCGAAAAGTGGTCAGATAAGCGTCCAGCTGGTAAACAAAGCTAAATATCAAGTTACATCTCAAATCACTGTTAAAATAGATGGTGCTAATTATTCTCTTAAATGAAGATAATTACCAGTTGGAGAATAAGTTCTAAGTAAATACTGTTACAACAAAATAAATAATTAGATATAAGGGAATAGAAAGCCAAGATAAGCGGAATAATCTTATGAGTATGATTCTTTCTCTTTTACATTCTCTTTTTCTATGAATAATGTTCTTATGGAGGTCATTATTACTGTCATTTAAATTTTTAATGTTGCCAAATTTTAATTGAATTTTATTCAATTTCTTATATCTGTACTTCTTTCTCCATACTGCAATTGATAACCCCAATATATTTGTCATAAGAAGGGATAGCATTGTGAAAAATAATTTCCATTTGAATTGATGAGATAACGGGAATGGCCAATCAAACCAGATAATGCTAGTAGATGATAACAAGAAAGAAAACGAAATAAAATTCAACAATCTATCCCATCTTTTAACTTTAATATCATTTTTCAGTTGAGATGTATATATTCTGTTAAATGAGGGAATGTAGGTAATGTTTATATTAAGTACTTTTTTATAATCGATAATAAAAAGATGTCCTGGTATAGATTGTTTTATAAAATCTTTTTGAAAATGAAATTTTTTATGTTGTACATAATTATATTTATGAGCATCCAATAAATAAATTTTATCTAATTGATTAGAATTTTCTTGATCTAATTCATAATCTAATACATATCCTGTGTACATTTTTGTTTTACCACATTCATCTGTTAGTATATCTGCATACGCCATACTTACATCAGTATCTTTGTCTATATCATTGATTTCTATATCTATCAATGCTCTGTCAAATTTTGGGAATTTCACTATTTCTCCACTAAGCAAATAATACCAATAATTCTTAAATCTTAAAATCTTGAATTTTTTATCCCAATTTAATTTTCTAATGACATAATGAAAAGAAACGCCTAATACAAATGATGACAAATACATACTTGTAACGAAAAACACGAAATAAATCAAATTATTATCAAGAAAAAAAGATGTTTTAGCAGAAAGACTATTTTTTGCAAACATTAAATCAAGATAAATTTTGAGACTTTCACTAATTAAGAATGTGGAATCTATTATACCATAGGTGAAAATTGAAAATAAAAAGATAAATAAACCCGGAATCAAAGAATAAAAAGCGAGTCTAATTATAGGGATTTTTGTATTAAACTGCTTAGAAAATTCCCCGATAAAATATGACCTAAGAAAAATAAGACCTGGAGCGAAAATAGTAAGAAAAACTAGTAATAACCCAACTGTAAAACTCATAATTTATTCATTCACTTTCGGTAACAAATCCCAATTTCCTTCTTTATGAAAATGTTCCACTGCTTTTCGAAGGTTTTCACGTTTAGCTGGATCACCCAATACTTTCTTACCTTGCTCTGAAACTATATCAGAAGTAGTATTCTTCTTAATGTCTTTAAAAATTCGTGATATTATAGCAGCTATAATTAGTATACCTAAAATAGCTAGTATAACCATTATAGTATTATCATCTGATTTATTTGCTTTAGACATATAACAAATGTATTAATTATTTTTGATTTGGTTATCATAAGACAAGGTAAAAGAGCCTTCAGCTGAGCGTTGGGAAAACGAAAGGAAGCCACTCGAATAATTAGCATTAGTATTTAAAATAACCTCATCGGTAGAGATTTTAATAGAAATGATAATCGGCTTCCTTGAGTGTGGGTAGCAAGTGGAATGAATGCCAGACGGAATGCAATGGAGACTGGCTGAATGGAACGCCGCGAGCCGACTGCGAGTTGAGCGAAGGTGGAAGCAGGAAATGGGCAGGGACTGGACAGCCTGCGACCTATGCAGCATGCACAAGGGCTTGGCGCATGTTTTTGTTGGCGGTGGATTTGGGTAGGAAGAACTTGCGGTTGGTGAAACGGGGAATGTGTGAGGGATTGTGCGAAGTGAAACCAACGGCAAGTGTGCGTTGCTGATGCTTCCCGACGGATTCATCCTGCAAGGTGAACCGTACGGGATGCATGAGGCAAATGGGAAAACAAGGGCACGAAGTATTGAGGCACGAAAATACAAGAGCTCTTGTTGTGGGCGTGCGAAGTGGCTGAACTGAATGGAAGCAGACGGAAAGCCTCTTCGGCTCCGGCAGCTGAAATGAAGAAAGCGACTACAGCACTGGGAAACAAAAACTGTGACAAGCCCGTAGCCTGAGCGATTTAGCAGGCGAGCAAAACAATAAGCAACGGTGACACCCCATTCAATTATTCGCTGGATGAGTGAGGAACGAGCTTCTGACAGCACCTTATTTGGGGTTTTCCTGTCGGAGCTTGCTACGCAGGTGGGGTGGCAGAGTAGTTGCGACTGACGACGAAGAACGAACAGGCAAGGAAAACAAGTGAACAGCCGCTTTGACGAATTCTGAGGAAACGGCTAAGGAACGTTAAAAACAAGGGCAAGGACGATAGGACGAGCTTGTATTACCCTTGATTTTATGTTTTTCCGATGCTGTGAGGGCAAGGAGGAAGACCTTTTTACCGTTTCAATTGCAAGTATTATTATTTATTTGTGATCTCGAATTGACTCGAGATAATGATTTTTGGGATCGATTTTTAAATGCCAACTCTATATAATTTTGAATCAGTCTTCTATCAGTTGTGTAATTTCGAATGATGGCATATTGTGTTTTCAAGTTGTCAGCTAATCTTGGAGGAACTTCAGAATAGCTATACGTATTAATATTGTAATTAGGATGAGATGGTAAAATCAGAGCCAAAATACCTGAATATAATTCTCCAACTCTTAAATTTAGTGCTCCACTAATTTCCCAATCTATATGTTTTCGACACTTTGTTTTTGCGCCTAGAAGTACAACAAGTACTGTTGTGTCACTTAAATGACCTTTTTGAATCAATTGTTTTATATACTCATCACTAACATCAGAGTTAATATCTCCGTCATTAACCGATTTGTTGACTATTAAATCAGACATAAGATTAACAAACTCTTCCTTGTATTTTTGATCATCTTTATGATAGTAGCTTACGAAACATTTTCTTTTTGTAATGTTTTGAGGTAGTTTATGATTCCATGACAAAGAGCCATTTGAAGATAATTTTAAACTATCTCCTTTAGTCCATTTGCTATCCGGTGTTTTGTGAATGCATACAAATGTTTTTCCTAATCTTAAATTTTGAACAACCCAATCTCTTGTTTGCTCGAATTCCTTTCCAACGGAATCTCCATTATCAATATGAAGATGGAAACTCTTTATTTGTTGAATATCATTTTCCCATTTTTCTTTGGAAACCAGATAATCTGCCCATTTAACCATTAATACTGTAAATTTTTATTTAAAAAGTGTTCCTTGGTCGTGTTCCCTCCAATTTATTGGATCACCACTTATACCTTGAGAGAAGTTTTCTGAGATCCAGGATACGAACGCATCTACAATATCTTGCTGAGTGATTGTCTTTTCTCCAATACCTTTTTTACAGACATCTATTAACTCATTTGGAATCAATGGGCAGTTATCTCCGAAATAATAAAACTCTTCAGAAATAAGCGCATATTTTCCATCAGTATCTGTGGTAGTGTGGGTTTCATTTTGTAACCCTTCATTTAATGAATGAGCTGAATCAACTTGTCCCCAAGTCCCATCCTCTTTTTTGTAATAAATATTATCACCATACATCGAAACCAAGCTTCCATTAATGATTGGCTTTTTATATTGAAACCTTTCATCATTCCAGTAATCTTCTATCAATATTTTTTCAGATATTTTCATGGCGTAAACAAGATGATTTAAACACTTAAATCCTGTTACGTCTTCAATGTTTTTAGAACCTGTTCCGATGATCCAATCACCAATTTTGAGATTATTACTTCTACGAATTTTAGTTTTACAAACCGTCAGAGTGCAATATAGACCAAATGGATTAGGAGCTAATCCATAATCATGATGCACGACATAAGAATATATTTTCATAATTAACAAGCTATTCGTTTAACACTGTAAATTGGAGTAGCAACACCCCCTCCTGCATTTTCATATGGCACATTTTTACCTGAAATTATTTCTCCCAGCTTATCTACTGAATTCCAACCAATAGCAGGCCCTCCATATTTTTTAAATGCTTCTGGTAGTTGAGCACTGTCTTTGTGTCCATGAGTATAAATACCAACAATTCTTTTGCCTTCTTGATGAGCTTTTCTTATTTCATAATTCACCCATTTTCTCTTATGCGTATCAGGACCAATCAAACAGATAAAAGTTCCAGAGTTCTTTATCCTGATATCTAAAAGCCTTTGCACTACTGCATCAGAAGGTTTTCTTCCGTCTTTATGTTTAGTACTGTCTATTGAAAAATTTCGAACGTTATACCCTTGTCCCTTCAATCTACTTTTGAGGGCTTGAACATGTGCATCGTCTTTTCCATAATGACTAATAAAAATATTGTGTTGATCTGCCATATTATTTTTCAATTAAGTGGTTAATATCCCATTTCGGTGGATAGAAATAGTCAAGAGGTTTATTCTTGCTCTTATATTTTTGCTTTATTCTTATTCTTCCATTTGAACTATTGAATTCGGGGTGAGCAACTCTCGCATATTTTGCAACCTCACAAAAGATATTTTGACAATCTATTAGCTGTAATTTTCTACCATATAGAGTTTTAAAATCAAGTTCTAGTCGATCGAAATGATATTCCTGATTTTCTGTAGTGTACCTAATAATATCCTCTCGCGAATATGACCCAAGATCATAAAAGCATTTATCTATTCCCTCAATTGCTCCTGGACCAGCTTTAACAAAATCCATTTCATCAAAAGAGGTTAACTCGCTGTAATTTATATCTGTGACAAATTGGTAAGCCAAAAATGTACCAATAGAAGGATATTTAAGCAAGAGGTTATATCCTTCCTCCATAGATTTTGAATCCTTCAATCTTAGATGGAGATCATCTTTAATCATGTTCTCAATTAATCGTAAATGATTTTTATGTTTCCTGTTTTGACCATAAAATGATTTAGCAGAAGCCATAATATAGGCGGCAGAATAAATTGATTTCTTTTGGTCTAATAAATCTGTTAATACTGCATCATATTTTTCGTAATTGAATGATTCATAGGTAATAGTTCCTAGTTCGAACTCCAATGAACGCCAAGTTTCAATCTTGTTGAAAATCTTAAACAACAAGATTCTGAATAATAAATCTCGTTCACTGAAATTGTTATTGTAAATGACATTAGATATTAGATACTGACTGGTTCTATCAGAAGCTCTGTAAACATTCGTGAATTTATAGTCTGATAAAATTCTATCCTTTGTCAAATTATTCTCATACCCATTGATTTTTTTGAATAGAATATTCTGTCTCTCACTTGCAAATCTCCAATATGTATCAAACACAATTGACGGTTTGGGTGGATTCTTTTTTAGAAAATGAAACATGGCTATTTTTTCTTTTGTCTCAATCATTTTTGGAAAATATATTTGTTAACCCTTTTAATATGAGATAAACAATTTCATTAATATGTGGCGTTGTAGCCAGCCGTTTATTTTCATAAATTGTTAATCCATTTTGTTGGCTGACTCTTTCCCAACCTAACTCTTGAATTTGTTTTTTTATTGCATCATAGTCAATCGGAGACTCATTATGCTGATTATTATAGTGGGAAATAAATTCTTGATAATCCGTCTCCGATTTATAATAATCATTCGACAAATTGTCTTTATTAGTATCATTCAACGCACTAATAATCGCATTGACAATTCCACCGAAAGCGCCTACAAGATACATTGGGTGTTTATATTCTATTGCTATCAGAAATTCCTCGAGAAGTCCAGGATATTTACCTTTAAAACCTTTTGTACGACCACCAATGAAAATTCTTGCGTTACATGATTGTTCCATTTGTTGACGCATCTCAGTCAGGCATCTTGACCATATATAAAGATTGTCAACTCCCTTTGGAATTAAAAATTCCCCTTTATCAATATTGATATCATTCGGCGGTGGAATTTTTTTAAATGTCACATGATTAATCAAATCTGACTCTTGTTGTTTTGTAAGATCAAGATAAACTGGCCATGATAAGAAACTATAAAATCTTTCTTTTGGTTTTGATTGGTCTGGCAACTTATAATGATTTAATAAATCGAAAAAAAGCTCCGTAAAGCCACCGTTTCGCATATCTCCACCATAGGCAAGCGATCCTCCGAGTGATAAAATATATCGCGCAGTTTCAATGATTACATCTTTTAAATGAGGTAAATCATATCCCAGCTGTTTAAGGTTATCACTTTCAGAAATTGATATTCCAATTCTTTTATTTTTTAGAATTAATTTCCTGTTTAATAATTCTTGTTTTGTCTTAACCATTAAATAATTGGAACCGGAATCTTCGGATTGATTTGATATGTTTATATTCTCGTTCATTTGTTTAGCAGTATTGATGGCAGCGTTGTTGGGGTTACAAAATGAAAATTATCGTCGAGCTCATTTAGCAAATCTCCTTCTTCTGTACCCAAAGGTGGATCGGGATAAATAATCAATTTAAATTCAGAATCTGAAGTCAAGTTTCTTTCCTTTAACTGAATAAAACTATATAATTCTGGACAAGTTGAAAGTATCGAATCAACAGTGATTCCATATAAACCAATTATATTATCAAGTAATTTACGCGTAAAACTGTTGTAAAGAACTTCTTCAAGTGTAAGCCCGATTATTTCATCAAAGTTTTCATTAAATCTAATTGACGGATAATTTCCCATATAAGGAAATGTTCGCTTTTCCCCATTTTTGATTGCGTTAACTATCACGACGGGGCATCCGACTCTTTTAGCTGTTAGAACTTCTATTCTACACCATTCCCGTTCAGAGTAACTATCTGATTGAAAAACGACCAAAGCAGAGTCAGTTACTGCTTTTTTTATTTCTTCTCCAAAATTTGATCCATACGCAATATCATTTGCGTCAAAAAATGTTTTGAGTTGTGTTTCGGAATTAATATAATCCCTAAATTTTAACGCATCATATTTAGATTCATCATGTTTAGAATGACTTATAAACAACTTCACTGGGGGATTAGAGTAATCCAAAGTATCAACTTCATCTACAGCTTTTTTCATATTTAATAATAAACGGCAAAGTTCATGTAATAATGAAATATGCAAAAGTGAATATAAACTAGCCTTTTGGCTAGCAAAACATGTATCATTTGAAATCTTATCTGCTCTAATAAAATTAATTTCAGATAATTCGGAAGAAAATGTATATGCTCCTTTGGTAAAGGCTACAGGATATACTTTTGAATTGGAACCTATTTTACTGCACTTTTCATGAAGAGATTCAATATATGCTTTGTAATCATCATCAATTGTGAAATCCTCATTAATTAAAGGTACAATTGCATTATACTCAGACTCATCAAAATCTATTTCTTTTAGAAGTTTACTATCGTGATCAAGTTCAGTTCTGAAATAAACCGGAATTCCTAAAGATTTATTCAACGGCTTATTGTAATCACGACAAAAAGATGAGTACAAAAAACTTGATATTTCTTGACCTTCTCTAAAGTCTGGATGCCAAATTATGTATACGGATAGTGGGCTTTTAAAATTCATTCGTTTACTATGTATTTTTGTAAGGTGGTTGAATGCGAACTACTAGTTTTAACGGAATGAACATTCTAAATAATAGATTCATATATAAATATATATTAAACTGACTACGAGTTATACATGGAATATCCTTTTCTTTAGAAAGTATCTTGTCTGAGTGATTTGCTCTATTTCTCCCTACCATAATCAATTTTTTCCAAGGAAAATTAATTTGCGATTTTTAATACTAACTAAAACTCTTCCGCCGTTATTTTGCACCAATTCATCATATACCCTATAAGAGTTGATTATTGCGGTTTCCCATTGTTTTTGAGTACAGCTACTTACTTCAATACCACTTACTAGTTTTTGTATTGTTTTCAAAACTTCAGTATCAACACTGCTGCTATATTTAAAAAGTTGGTGATCCAAACTGTGATTATAAATATAAAGACTAACGAGCTCTTCAGTAATTGCTGCTCTTGCACCATCTTCAACTTCATCAATATTATTATCGCTTTTTCTTTTTAAACTCATTAGTTTTCTAACTACGGGAGACCAAGCAAGATAAGCTACGAATCCAAAATGAAAAATGTCGTGAAATCTATAACCATCTGCTTGATGAGAATTATCAGTTATTTCATCACCCAATTGTTTCCCAGTTTCTTTTTCAATTATTCTGACCTTATCCCTTCCGTCATCAGTGACTACTTGAAAAACAACTTCAAATTCTCTTGGAAACTGCTCTTCTGAAGGATATAGTTCATCATATGTTATGAAATTTGAAGTTGAAGAATTTTCAAATCGGTCAATGATTTTGTCAAGATTACTAGCAGCAATATCTTCTAATTTTATATCGTATTGGGTGGCAATTGTAGCGATATACCAAAGAACATCACCTAGTTCTTCTTTCAATTTGTTGTTATAATTGGTATATGATTCGCCATCTCGAAGGCTTTTCTTTAATTCAGAAATCACTGATCCAGCCTCACCAATTAGTCCTAAAAATGGTATCAAGGACCCCGCTTCTTTAACTTTTGTGTAGTCTTGAATGGTTCTACTCGCTTCTTCTTGATATTTTTTAAATTCCATATTTTTTTATTTTCGTTACTTCGATAAAATGTAAAGTTTTCGCGACCATTCTTTTTTTTCCAGTGATCCATGTATTAAAAGACAAGTGTATTTCGATTCATCTTGACACCGTTTCACAGTTTGTAAATTTGAAATACTACTCTTTACTCTTTCAATGCCCCTCCTTTTGAAGGATCAATTGTTGTCGTTTTTATTTTTTTTTTAAATCTTCGTCATTCGTAATCGCGAGTAAGTTTGCATTTAAGTAACTCTGTAACATAACTTTTATTTTAATTCCATTAACTCTTTAACCAATTCAAATACCATCGTGCATGGGTTTTGGTTGGCATAATCATGTTGACCTATATAGAGTTGAGCCAAACGTTCTGCATTTCGAATGGCTACTTCCTGGTCTCCGTGTTGTTTTAAGAGTTTGTACATTTCCTTACTGTTTTTCTGATAACGGAACGCTGCACCTACATTTGGACGCAGGTTTTGTTCTATTAAGCGCTGGTATCGGGCTCTGTCAATAGGTGTATTGTAGTAATTGAAATGTAGTAAATACCACAATTCAAAAGCTTCATTACTCCAGGCGCAACCGATTTTAGGACGACTAGTTTCGCATTGCTGGATGGCACTGTTGAAATCATTTGCCGTGAAGCTGTCTTTGTCAAAAACCACCCAAAGTTTGTCTATCGGGCGACTTGTTTGTTGCTGGTAAGACTCTTTAATTCGTTTAGCTTCAGTGACCAACGATCGGGTATTCCTTCCTGTACCTTCTATGTCGATCTGATAAGCAGTTAGGACACCTTTCGGTAAATCTTCTTTCAGTGATTCAAAATAGTTTGGTTCAGTTTTGGTGCCTTCGCATACAATGAGGTAATACTTACGTTTATTCCGAACATTGACTTTTCGTTTGGAGTCTTTTCCTGAGAAACGCTTTAACTTTTCTTCGGAAATTATTATTCTTCTTGCCATTCGGGAATAATTTTTGAAATGTTACCAATAATCGGGATTGCTCCGTATCGACCTTCAATGTAGTCTTTTTCATAGGAACGATCTTTACGGACTGTTTTTCCTTCTTCCTTGTATTCTACCAGAGAATAAATTTCAGATGCTCCGTACTGGTCTTTCTCTACAAAATAAATCTGGTCTCTACGGTAATGCCCGTAGTTCAATAAATTTGTATCGTGTGTTGCGAAAATCAACTGTGCGTTTTTCGGGTTCAGTTCTTTTGAATTGAATAGCTTTGTAACTGCCAATGTTAACAAGGGATGTAAACTGGCATCGAGTTCATCCACAATCAAAACCCCTCCATCATCTAACACATCGAATACCGGTCCTGATATATTGAATAGTTTGTTTGTCCCAGATGATTCTTGGGTCCTTAAATCAAATTCGATATCCGCTACTTTGTTATTTTCTTCGTCATATTTACTATGAACCGTCTTAATATCCATTCTTACAGCACCTTCCAAGTCAGTAACTAATTGTTTAATTAGCGTATCTGGCATATTCGCAGGTAATTCTTTTGGGTCAAATGGCTTTTGAGAAATGGATATATCATCAAATCCTAAATCTAATTCTTTGTAGAATTTTTTCAAAATAGAGCTTGTTGTTTGATTTTCTAGCATCGAAAACGTAATGCTTTTATATCTTTCATGACTCAACCCAGAAATGGTATTAAAGTTATTGAACCAGTTCATGATTTTTTTCGCTGTTTCTCCATTGAATTGATCAACAACAGACAAGAATAATGCGTTATGCCTAGTACGTGGCTCTAATGCCTTTCCTTCTAGAAAGGATTTCATGACTTCAATTCCGTCAGTTTCTCTTAAAAATAATGGTTTTTCCAGTTTTTTTGTTGATTCAAACAACCATTCCGCTTCCACTTTTGAATTGCTAACCTCAAAGCCGTATCGGTAACGTACTTCATCAATTATAAAAATAACTTCAAAGAGTGTGGGAGTATTTTCAGTTGCTGTACTCAACAAAAAAGGGGTAATGTCTAATTCTGAAGTAGAAGATTGTTCAAATGACTCAAGAATTATTCGTTTCATTGTGGACATCGCTTTGATAAAATTACTTTTACCACTGGAATTTGCCCCGTAAATAATCGCACCTTTCAACAAATCATATCTTTCTAAAGAGAAAAGGTTTGAATCTTCATATTCTTTAATACTGGTAGCAGTAAGATCTAGTGTATTTCTATTCTTAAATGATAAAAAATTACTTACTGAGAATTCAATTAACATGTTTATGAGATATTTTCTCAAAAATACAACTTTTTAATTTAAAAAACACATAAACTTTATGTTTTTATATTTTTTTTGGGAATTTTAAACTATCGTTAAAAACAATGGCAAGGATTCGAAAGCTTTAGGATGAGTCTTGGATTACCCTTGTTTTTATGTTTTCTGATACTGTAAAAAACTATGAGAAAGCCCAATATTTCATTCGCTTTTGTGAAACCTACTATTCACTTATTCTTTTTCGAACTCTTCGATGGCTTTAAAGATGGTGTATTCCCTGGAGTACTTTTATTATCTCGTTGTCTTTTATCTGGTTCCCCTGTTGATACAGCAATTTTCTTTGGCCCTGGTTTTAATGACATAATTTCTCTTTTTTAATAATGAATATTTGATGTATTAAAATTAGTTATTTTTTACTAATTATTTACAAATACACCCTAATTTCTACCCATAACACCAAAATTTATGAAATCACTTCATAGAACTATACTTTCTTCTCAGTTATAGCGTTTGGGTATATTCATAAAATGATCTTACGACACTTATGAAACAAAGAAATTCTCGAACCAAATACGATAGTATAATACCTTGGTTATATATTAATCAAAAAGAGCATTTACTAGACGATACATTTCGTAAATCAATTCCTCACTCGACTATTCATGATTGGAGGCAACAACAATCTGAATCATTCTACGGCTATAATTACAGAGAAACAATGAATATGGCACTAGATGAACATCTATTTTTTCTGCAGCATCAAAAACTGAAAAAAATACTTTTTACAATCGCAAAAACTTGGATTAACTTATCAAAATATATTCACCCTCTTATCCATAAAGATAAAAAATTTAAACCCGTTTTGATAGAGCAAGTTCAATTGTTAAATACTGTTATCCCTAAAAAAACGTCCTTACACCTATTGGGGTTTTCTACTCAATCTTTTCACTATCATGTTAACAGCTTGATTGCTTGTGCATCTTCTTCCAAAAGGCTTTGTTTAAAATCAAATCCTCAACAGATAACTACACATGAAGTCGATGAGATTAAAGCACTTTTTGAGAAAAAAAGTTTTGCTTCTTGGTCTATGATTTCTCTTTATTATTGGGGTATGGCTAACAATAAATTTGCAATGGGACTTTCCACTTTTTATAAATATGTCAAAATCCTTCATCTTTCCAGAAAGTTTATCAAACCAAAAAATCCGAAAAAAGGAATTCAGACAACTGCTCCTAATCAATTCCTTCATATTGATACAACGTATTATAAAAAATTAATAGATACACCTAAAGTGGCTGTTGCATTTGCTTCGGATAATTTTTCAAAATTCATTATGGGGCATAATATCGCCTTGGAAAATAGTCACAAAAACATAGTTAACGTACTTAGAAAAACAATTGATACCATTCACAAGTTTCATCCCAATCATCTTTGTACTGTTAACATTGTTTCTGATGGTGGTGCTGAAAACAAAGCTAAACCTATCAAAGAATTACTCCAAAACAATAATCGACCACCTCTAAAGCATTTAATTGCACTCAAGGATATTGCTTTTTCAAACTCACCTATTGAAGCGGTCAACAAAATATACAAACGATATCTACGATTTTACAAACCAATAACATACAACGAACTGATTACAATTACAGAATTATTTATTCATGATTATAATAGAATTCGTCCTCATGGTTCATTAAAAGGCTTAACGCCTTTTCAAGCATATACCAACATACAAGCTCCCGATTACAAACAAGACATTCAACTGGCGCAAAAAAGAAGAATAACATTTAACAACAAAAACCGTTGCTTGTTCTCCTGCTAAATAGCAAGATATTCTTCATCTTTCTCAAAAGCATTCCTGAAACAGTCATTTGTAAACATGGAGTATTATTAGTATTGATCTCAACTAGATGAATCACGTTTTTCTATTACCTAGAAAAATACCTCGCTCTACTTTTTGAACGAGGTATTTATTATATTTTATAAA